>CAZHDP010000338.1:0-4160 GCA_964531605.1 uncultured Burkholderiaceae bacterium
CCAATGCATGCTCTCAGGCGACACAAAACCTGTGTTCAATGCGGAAAGCACGCCTGCCACCGAGGTCACCAACGCCGACAGTGCATACACGGCAGCGCGTGGCCACAAGGTGGTGATGCCAATGAATCGGGCGCGTTCTTCGTTGTCGCGCACAGCCTCGGTGATGCTGCCAAAACGGGTGCGCATCAACCAAGCCAACAGGAACATCACGGTCACCAGCGTGGTCCAGCACACCAAGAACATCGCGCTGGGTTTGAGCATTTGGGACACGGGGAACCCGAACAGACGGGAAGGCCAATCGATGTTCATGCCATCAGCACCACCGGTCAAACCTCTGGCACGTGACGCGGTCAGGAAGAACATCTGGCCAATGGCCAGGGTCAGCATCCCAAAGGCCACACCCGGCACCCGCACGATCACCAGCCCAATCAGAAAAGCGGCCACGGTCACGCCCAACAATGCAACCACAATCGCCAGCTCGGCCGACATGAGCTGCAGTTGCAACAAGATCCCCACAAGGTAACTGGAACCACCAAAAAACAAGGCGTGCCCAAAACTGACCATGCCGTTTTGCTTGAGCAGCACCCCCACACCCAACGCAAACAGCGCATAGATGATCGACTGGGTGAACAGAGACAGCAAAGTGCTGGACGAGACCCCAAACGCCACGACTGCTCCCAAGACCAACGCAACGATGGCACCCACCAAAGATGTTTTGAAACTCATGTCATCGACTCCTGTGTCTCAGGTGCGGCTGCCGGCAAAGCCGGAGGGCTTCCAAATCAGGATGCCAATCATGAAAACGAAGGGCAGCAACACGGCCGCGTCCGGGAGGTACACCGCGCCGATGGCCTGCACCATTCCAAGCACCAATGCTGCGACAAAGGCCCCCGCCAACGAGCCCAGACCGCCGATCACCACGACCACGAACGAATCGATGATCACGTCCGCACTCATGGAAGGCGACAAGGACAAAAAGGGGGCAGCCACCACACCGGCCAAGCCCGCCAGTGCCGTGCCCAAGCCCACCACCCCCGCGCTCAGCACATCGGTGTTCACGCCTTGCATCGACGTGGTCACCGGGTCGGTGCTGGCCGCCCGCACGAACAGCCCCACTTTGGAGTAGCGCAGCCACAGGCTCAAACCCACGGCGACCACCAAACCAATCCCAATGACCCCCAGGCGGTAAGCGGGCACAGGCGTGCCGAACAAATTCACACTGAAGGCCAAGGCCTCTGGCACAGGCACCGACAAATTGCTTTTGCCCCAATAGCTTTGCACCAAGTCTTCGATGACCAGCAGCAAGCCGAAGGTGACCAGCACCACCGTGAGCGGGTCTCGGTCTTGCAGCAACCGAAAGCCGTAGCGGTCCAACAACACGCCGAACAAGGCCATGATGGCGGGCGCCGCAAACAGAGCCACCCAAAAGTTGCTGTGCAGCGAAACCGAATACCCCAGGTAGGCCCCCATCATGTACAGCGAGCCGTGGGCAAAATTCACCACCCGGCGCAAACCGTATATCAAGGCCAGGCCCGAGCACATCACGATCAGCAATGCACCGTAGACCAAACCGTTGAACAAATTGATCGTCAACATGTGTCGTCTCCTTTTAATCTTCTTCCACGGGACCGAGCGCCGATTCGGGTGCGCCCAAAGCCATCCACCCACCGTCCACAGGCAGCACTGCACCGGTGATGTAACTGGCGGCGGGTGAGGCCAAAAACGCAATCACTTGCGCAATTTCTTGCGGTGCAGCCATGCGGCCCATCGGCGTGCGGTGGGCAATCGCCTTGGCGTCGATTGCCCCACGCTCGACCAGACCTGCCACCAAGGCAGTGTTCACATAGCCAGGGGCTACGGCGTTGACGCGAACACCACGGCGCGCCCACTCGCTGGCCAGGGCGCGGGTCATGCCCAGCACGCCTGCCTTGGCCGCGCAATAAGCATTGCGACCGGGGATGCCGCCAAAGCTGGCAATGGAGCCGATGTTCACCAGGGCACCCCGGTTACCCTGGGCGTCGCGTGGTTGGTGCTGCATCTGCGCAATCACCTGTTGCGACATGAGAAAGGCGCCGCGCAAATGAACCGCCAAGACCTTGTCAAACGCCTCAATGTCTTGTTGCAGCGTGGGCGCAGTCTGATCAGAGATGCCAGCGTTGTTGACCAACGCGTCAATGCGGCCATGCCGTGCCACCACCTCGGCCACGCGGGTCCGCACCACCGCGGCATCGGTCACATCACAAGCCCAACCTGAGTGCTGATCGCCCAAGTGTTGCGCCCGTTCTGCAGCCCGTTGTCCATTGAGATCAAACAGCGCCACAGTCCAACCTGCCAGCGCCAGTTGCTGCGCCGTGGCCCAGCCTATGCCGTCAGCCGCGCCTGTGACGATGGCTACCCGTGCGTTGCTCATGTCACAACCCTGCCTCGTCAGCGATGTGGTTGCCCGTCACGTAGCCAAAGACCATGTTGGGCCCGTGCGTGATGCCCGCTGCCGGGTAGTTGCCGCCCATGATGCTGGCGCGGTCGTTGCCCACGGCGTACAAGCCTGGGATGACCGTGCCATCGTGCTTTTTCACTTCACCCACCACGCTGGTCTGGATGCCATCGAACGTACCCAGGTCACCCATCACCACTTTCACCGCGTAGAACGGCCCTTTTTCAACCGGGGCCACACAGGGGTTGGGCTGGTGGTTGGGGTCAGCCAGGTAGCGGTTGAATGCGGTAGTGCCTCGTGCGTACTGCTCGTCCACACCCTTGACGGCGCCGAGGTTGTATTCGCGCACCGATGCTTCCAGGCCTGCGGCGTCAATGCCGGTCGCCTGGGCCAACTCAGCCAAGGTCTTGCCTTCAAACAGGTAACCATTGCGGATGAATCGGCCAATGGGCATCGGCGACGGTTTGACAAAGCCCAGGCCATATTTACCCAGCGTGGTCTTGTCGCAGACCAGCCACATCACGGTTTCTTTTTGGCCCTTGCAGGCCTTGATCAGGGCCACGCCCACGTCGTGGTACGAGTTCGACTCGTTGGTTAAGCGCTGCCCATTGCGTAACACACCGATCACGCCAGGTTTGTACCGGTCCAGCAGGTGCGGGAACACCCCAAACTCACCATTGGCAAAGGGTACTTTGGACACCGGCATCCAGGCCGCAGCGTCCTTGAAGCGCAATGCCGCATCGGCACCGACCGCTTCAGCCATGCGCACGCCGTCACCCGTGTTGGCCACGGGGGTGGGCGACAGGTGCTCGCCACCGCTTTGCAGATGCGGGTAGGCTTTGGCGATGCGCTGAACATCCTGCGGGAAACCACCACAGGCCAACACCACCCCTCGGCGTGCCCGAATTTCACGGTCTCCACCCTCCCCCCCGGCCAGCACGCCACGCACTTGTCCCCCCTCGAACAGCACTTGCTTGGCGGGCGTTGACGTCAAGATCGGGATGCCCAAGTCCAATGCCGACTTGGCCAATCGAGCCGCCAGCGCGTTGCCACTGGTGACATGGATGGCACGCTGGTACAGCGCCAGTTCTTTGATGTGGTTCACCAGACGTTTGGCCACATAGACAAACGAAGTCAGTGATTTGGTGGCCTGGAAAAAGTGCTTCAGGTCGGCGTTCGACGAGTTGAACATCATCCCGATGAAGGTGATGGTCTTGAGCGGTGGCTTGAGCCGCGCCATGTCTTTGCCCAGCCCCCGGATGTCATACGGCTGCGCCAAAATGGACCGCCCAATGGGCGCGCCACCGGGCACGTCAGGGTGGTAGTCTGGGTAGAGCGTGGGGATGAACTTCATCTCGGTCTCACGCTCGAAAAAGTCCACCATCTTGGGGCCGTTGTCCAAAAAGGCTGATACCGCCGCCTCGTCAAAATACGCACCGGTCTCTTGCATCATGTAAGTGCGCACGGCATCCAGCGTGTCCTGCGGGTTTTGCTTGCGGCCATGCGGATTCAACGGCACCCAGAGCACTCCACCTGAGAGTGCCGTGGTGCCACCGAACACCGGCTCTTTCTCAATCACCACCACATCAAGGCCACGCTTTTTGGCGGTGATGGCACAAGACAAGCCAGCGGCACCTGAGCCCACCACCAGCAGATCACATTCAAAATTCAGGGTCATCGCAATCACCTCAAGCGGTTTGGTTGAAGCCAGGGCGAGGCACCATGT
>CAZHDP010000339.1:0-4153 GCA_964531605.1 uncultured Burkholderiaceae bacterium
CGATTGGGATGGTCTGTTTGCGCGCGATGTGAGTGGGGCCTTGGCCAAAGCGTTTGCGAACACCGTAGACGGCCAAATGCAAACCTTTGCGGCCAAAGATGGGCGCTACAACCGCGACAGTTTCTTTGGCCAAAACGAAGCTTTGGCGCAATTGGCCCAAGGCATGACGGACGAGCAAATCGACCGACTCAAACGCGGTGGGCATGATTTGGTCAAGGTCCATGCCGCCTACGCAGCGGCGGCTGCGCACCAGGGTCAGCCCACGGTGATCTTGGCGCACACCAAGAAGGGTTATGGCATGGGGCAGGCTGGCCAAGGCAAGATGACCACGCACAGCCAAAAGAAGCTGGACGAGACCGAGTTGATCGAGTTTCGCAACCGATTCAACCTGCCTTTGACCGACGAACAAGCCACCCGGCTGGCGTTTTACAAACCCGACGACAACAGCCCAGAGATGCAGTACCTGCATGCCAAGCGGGCGGCGTTGGGGGGCTACCTGCCGCGACGCCACACCGACTGTGAGGTGGTGCCTGTTCCTGCCTTGACCCAGTACGCCAACTTTGCCTTGCAAGCCGATGGCAAAGAAATGAGCACCACCATGGCCTTCGTGCGCATGCTGGGGGGCTTGCTCAAAGATCCCGTGCTGGGGCCTCGCGTGGTGCCCATCGTGGCCGACGAGGCGCGCACCTTTGGCATGGCCAACCTGTTCAAACAGGTGGGCATTTATTCCAGCGTGGGGCAGCGTTACGCGCCGGAAGACATCGGCTCGGTGCTCAGCTACCGCGAAGCGATGGACGGGCAGATTTTGGAAGAGGGCATTTCAGAAGCTGGCGCCATCGCCAGTTGGACGGCCGCGGCCACCAGCTACAGCGTGCATGGCTTGGCGATGCTGCCGTTCTACATCTACTACAGCATGTTCGGCTTCCAACGCGTCGGGGACGCGATCTGGGCGGCAGCCGACCAGCGCGCCCGTGGGTTCTTGTTGGGAGCGACCTCAGGCCGTACCACCTTGGGCGGCGAAGGCCTGCAGCACCAGGACGGCAGCAGCCACTTGGTGGCCGCCACGATCCCGAATTGCAAAGCCTATGACCCCGCCTTTGCGGGGGAGTTGGCGGTGATCGTGGACCGCGGCATGCGCGAGATGCTCGTAGAGCAGCAAGACGTGTTCTATTACCTGACGATGATGAACGAAAACTACGCGCAGCCCAACCTGCCGTCCGAAGTTCACGATCAGGTGTTGGCAGGTTGCTATCACTTTAATAGCTATAAACCCAATGGGAATATGCCGAAAGGTCCTGAAATGTCTCGCTGCGTGACGCTCATGGGCTCAGGGGCCATCTTGACGGAGGTGATCAAGGCTGCCGAGCAATTGGCGCAGCAAGGCATTGCTGCTGAGGTGATCAGCGTCACCAGCTGGAGCGAATTGGCGCGCGATGGCATGGCCTGGGAGCAAGCGTGCATGGACTCGGCGCCAGACGGTGGCGTGGTGAGCGAGCCCTTTGTTCGCCGCCAGGTGGCCAAGACCCACGGGCCCGTGATCGCCGCAACCGATTACGTGCGCGCCGTGCCTGAGAGTGTGCGTGCCTACATGCCTGAGGGGCGACGTTACGTGACGCTGGGCACCGATGGCTTTGGCCGCAGTGACACCCGGGCGGCCTTGCGCAGCTTTTTCGGCGTAGATGCGGCCCATGTGGTGCGTGCGGCACTGGCGGCGTTGCGCGCCCACCCGTTGCCTTAACATAGGCCAATGAAGCTCAAATCCCGCCACTGGTCTGACCTCACCACCCGTGACTTTGCGCAGCTGAGGTCATCTCCTGAGTTGGGCCAAGTGGTCGCTGTGCTGCCTGTGGCGGCCACCGAGCAGCATGGCCCCCACCTGCCGGTGAGTGTGGACACCGATTTGGTCAATGGCGTGGTCAACGCGGCGCTGCCTTTGTTGCCAGAGGATGTGCCAGTGCTGGTGCTGCCGACACAGGCCGTGGGGAAAAGCAATGAGCATGCGCGCTTTCCTGGCACCCTGACGTTGAGTACCAGCACGGTGATGGCCTTGTGGAAAGACATCGGTGCGGGTGTGGCGGCAGCGGGCATCAAGAAGCTGGTGCTGTTCAACGCGCATGGCGGTCACGTCAGCGTGATGGATCTTGTGGCCCGTGATTTGCGGGCAGAGCACGATTTGATGGTGTTTTCCAGCAATTGGTACACCATGCCGTTTTCGACGGAGGTGGAGGGCTTGTTTTCGGCAGACGAGCACCGTTATGGCATCCATGCGGGTGACATGGAGACCTCCATGATGTTGGCGCTGCGCCCACAGTGGGTCGACATGGCCCAGGCGCGTGATTTCGCTTCGGCTTCGCAAGCGCGCAAACACAGCTTTCCGTTGGTGGGCAATGGCAAAAGCGCCAAGCTGGGCTGGCAAATGCAGGACTACAACCCGATGGGCGCGGCTGGCAATGCTGCGCTGGCCACGGCAGGCAAAGGTCATGCGCTGATAGGTGCTTCTGCTGCGCAATTGGCGCTGATGCTGCAGGAGATTTCGCGCCTGCCGCTGTCGACGCTGAATGCCCACCCACAGTTCCCAGACTGACGGCCGCTTGTGGACACCTTGGCTGACCCCGCTTTGTTGACGTTGCAGCAGGTTGGCAAGCGCTACGGCAACGGCACGGTGGCCTTGCAGGCGATGGATTTGTGTGTAGAACGACAATCTTTTGTGAGTTTGCTGGGGCCGTCGGGCTGTGGCAAAAGCACGGTGCTCAAGTTGATCGCAGGGTTGTCGCCGATGACCAGCGGGCATCTGCAATGGCATGCACCGTCTGACGTTGTGCCAGACATCGCTTTCGTCTTTCAAGACCCTACCCTCATGCCCTGGGCCACGGTGTTTGACAACGTGTGGCTGCCGCTGCGCTTGAGGGGAGTGTCCCGCGACAAGGCCCAAGCTGTCGTTCACACGGGCTTGGCGGCTGTTGGGCTGAGCGACGTTGCGACGGTCTATCCCCGTGAACTCTCAGGCGGTATGAAGATGCGGGTGTCCATCGCCAGGGCCATGGTGACGCAGCCACAACTGTTGCTGATGGACGAGCCGTTTGCCGCGCTGGATGAGTTAACCCGTACCAAGCTGAACAACGACACGTTGACGCTGTGGGCCGCGCATGGGTTCACAGCCCTGTTTGTGACACACAGTGTGTACGAGGCGGTGTACCTGAGCCAACGCATCGTGGTCATGGGCGCACGGCCGGGTCGTGTGGTTGCTGACATCGCTGTGGACGAGCCGTACCCCCGCACGGCAGATTTTCGGACGTCAGCGCGCTTCAATGCTTGGTGCGTCGAGGTTTCTCAGGCTTTGGCCGCCGGGGAGTCCTGACATGCGTGGTGCTTCCGTGGACCCCATACCTTGGACTGAACAACCCTGGTTGCGGTTGGCGTTGCCGTTGGTGTTGTTTGTCTTGGCGCTGGTGGCTTGGGAGGTCGGCGTCCGCGTGAATCAGATCCCGCACTACATCTTGCCGTCGCCGAGCCTGATCCTGCAAACCTTGTGGGACAACTGGGGTTCACTGATGGCGAGTTGGTGGTTCACAGTGAAGATCACGTTACTCGCTTTGTTGTTGGCCGTGGTTGGGGGTGTGGCCTTGGCGGTGTTGTTCGCGTTGTCAAAGTGGGTGGCATTGGGTCTTTTTCCGTTTGCCATCGTGTTGCAGGTGACGCCGATCATCGCGATTGCACCGCTGATCTTGATCTTCATCCCCAGCACCACTGCTGCGCTGTTGTTGTGTGCCTGGATTGTGGCCTTCTTCCCGATCTTGTCGAACACGCTGATGGGTTTGCGCAGTGCAGACGCCAACCTGAGAGATTTGTTCATCCTGTACCGTGCCAACCGTTGGCAGACCTTGCGCTGGCTGTTGATTCCATCGGCGATGCCGTATTTCATCGCAGGACTCAAGGTCGCAGGGGGCTTGAGTTTGATCGGTGCTGTGGTTGCCGAGTTCACGGCGGGTGCCGCGGGCAAGGACACCGGACTGGCGTCGCGCATTCTGGAAGCCAGTTTTCGCACCGAGATTCCCAAAATGTTTGCCGCTTTGTTGCTGGTGTCTTTGACGGGCGTTGCCATACACCTCGTGTTCAATGCCGTGTCCCGATGGGTGTTGGGCCATTGGCATGA
>CAZHDP010000340.1:0-4146 GCA_964531605.1 uncultured Burkholderiaceae bacterium
ATGATGTGGTGCGCAGCATGCGGGCGCCTACCGATGCACCGCTGCCCGGCGAGGTGTTGCCCGAAGGTGCCGTTTACGCACTGGCGCCTCCGACAAGCAAAGCCCAAACCCTGCGCCTCATCAGCGCCTGTGCCGCAGAGTTGACCTCCGCGTGGTTGTTGGACACGGTGGACCGTCGCAACGTTGCGGCAGGCGTGATCAGCCAGCGCTACGCGAAGGCGCTCGGCATCACCAGCAAAGAGCTCAAGGTGGCCGTTGAGGTCGCAGAGTCTGCCATCAAACGCCAACTCAACGCACTCAGACAAGACATACGCCACAGCGCTGTAGCCCTGCGGCTGAAGCTGGTGGCAGCCCGCCCGAGCACTGCTGAAGCGGTGGCCACCCATGCGCCTGTGCCTACCGCACCGACCCCGACGCCTGCGCCATCGTCTGCACCGGCTGGTGCTGTCGTGTCTGCTGACCGGCGTACCTTGTCGCCCGCAGAGGACCGAGGCTCTGACGTTCTGGCCAAGGCCATACAGGTGTTGGCGGGGCGACTGCTCGCACCGTACAAACTCAACGAGATGGTCTTGGTTGCCTTGGAAGCCATCCGCACGGCAGGTGCTTTTCGGCAGGTCATTTTTTGTTTGCGCGATGGCAAAACACCGACCATGATCGGGCGCATCGCGGTAGGTGCATCGGCGACCGGCGACACAGACGCAGGGCGCCTCAGGTTGCCCATCGACAACGCGTCAGATGTGTTGGCCGCCGCTTGTTACCACGCCGAAGACGTGTGGTTGCCAGACTTGGCCCGTCTCTCACCGCACCAACAGGTCTCAGCGCAGTTCCGGCAATCGATGGCCGTCGGTGCGGTGTTGTTGTTGCCCCTGTCCTTGAAAGGGCAACCGCTGGGCTTGATCTATGCCGACCGTGCCGTGAATGCCGCTGGCCCCGTCTTGGGCGACGCTGACATGGCTTTGCTGGCCACCTTGCGCAACCAAGTGGCCTTGGCGTTCAGGCAGCGCACGTTTTGAACACGAGGTTCAGGGAATCAAAAACCCTGTGAGTGCGAACAGCACACCGTCGGGTGCTTCGGTCATCAGCGAGTGGCCCGCCGTCAGCGTGCACACCTTGGCATGTTTGGCGTGGGCCGCCAGGGCATGGGCCGCTTTCGGTGGCGTCATTTGGTCTTGACTGCCCACGACGAACAGGGTCGGACAGGTAACCTTGGCCATGGCCTCCAACCCGTTTTGGTAGTCGTCACAGGCTTTGAAGCCCGTGTGGAACACGTTCACTTGACGGTTGCTGGCCAACACGCGGCGCATCAAGGCTCGCGAACCGCCATACAGCCACGTGCCTGGCCCCAGCGCCGATGGTGGCGGGGCCAGCATGGAATGGGAAAAGCTGTTCACCATGTCGATGGCCTGTTGCGGGGTGTCGAGGGACGAGGTCAGCAAAGCCGGTGACACTTTCATCGGAAAGGCTGTGCCCACCAGCACCAGCTGTGACACCCTTTCTGGCGCGTCAGCTGCGGTTTGCAGCGCAATCAGCGAGCCGAAGCTGTGTCCGACCAGTGCGGCAGAGCGCACGCCTGCGGCGTCCAGCAGCGCCACCACAAAGCGCGCGGCTTCTTCCACCGAGGTGGCCGGTGTGCCTTGGCTCTTGCAGTGGCCAGGCAGGTCGATGGCAAGCACGTTCCAGCCATGGTTGGCCAGGTAGCGGCTTTGCAAGATCCACACGCTGTGGTCATTGAGCACGCCATGGATGAAGACCACGGTGGGCTGCGCTGAGTTGAAGTGTTTGCCACCGGTGTAGCAGTAGGTGGGATGGCCGTTGACAGTCAGGTACATGCTCAAGCCCCTTTGTGGTCCGTGAATTTCTCAGCTGCTTTGAGGGCGCGCTTGAGGTCGTCGATCAAGTCATCGGGGTCTTCCAGTCCGATAGACAGGCGCACCGTGCCTTGGGTGATGCCCGCGCCCGACAGCGCTTCATCCGACATCCGGAAATGGGTGGTGCTGGCTGGGTGGATGACCAGGCTGCGGCAATCGCCCACGTTGGCCAAGTGGCTGAAGACTTTCAGGGTTTCGATGAACTTCTTGCCTTGCGCGCGGTTGCCCTTCATGTCGAAACTGAATACGGAGCCTGCCCCTTTGGGCAACAGCTTTTGCGCCAGCGCATGGCTGGGGTGGCTCTCCAGCATGGGGTGACCGACGCGGGACACGAAAGGCTGGCTGGCCAAAAATTCAACCACCTTTTGGGTGTTGCTCATGTGCCGGGCCATGCGCAAGGGCAGGGTCTCGATGCCTTGCAAAATCAGCCAAGCCGTGTGTGGGCTCATGCAAGCGCCAAAGTCGCGCAGGCCCTCGCGGCGCGCGCGCAGCATGAAGGCCCCCACGGTGGACTCTTCACTGAACACCATGTTGTGAAAGCCATCGTACGGGGCCGTGAGCTCAGCGAACCTGCCGTTCGTGGCGGGGCCATCCCAATCGAAGCTGCCGCCGTCCACCACCACCCCACCGACCACCGTACCGTGGCCACTCAGGAACTTGGTGGCGGAGTGGTAGACCAGGTCTGCGCCCAAGTCCAACGGTTTCATCAACCACGGTGAGGTGAGGGTGGAGTCCACCAAAAGGGGTACGCCTGCATCGTGGGCAATCGCACTGACGGTCGGGATGTCCAGCACGTCGAGGCCAGGGTTGCCGACCGTCTCACCGAACAACAATTTGGTGTTGGGTCGGATGGCCGCACGCCAGCCGTCGATGTCGCCTGGGGCGACGAAGGTGGTCTCGATGCCAAAGCGCCGCATCGTGTAATGCAACAGATTTTGCGAGCCGCCGTACAACGCCGTGCTTGCCACGATGTGCGACCCAGCCCCCATCAGCGTCGCCACACTCAAGTGCAGGGCCGCTTGTCCGCTGGCGGTGGTGATGGCCCCAATGCCCCCTTCGAGCGCGGCCACACGCTGCTCCAACACCGCGTTGGTGGGGTTGCTGATGCGGCTGTACACGTGGCCGCTGCGCTCCAGGTTGAACAAAGCGGCAGCGTGGTCGCTGGACTCGAACACGAACGAGGTGGTCAGGTGGATGGGCACCGCACGCGCACCCGTGCTGGGGTCGGGGGCTGCACCGGCGTGCAGGGCGAGGGTGTCGAATCCGGGGTCAGAATAGCCGGGCATGGCGTCTCCACAGGGGTTGAGCAGTGGTCACTATTGTGATTCAGCTTTGACGCTCAACGGCCAAATTGGTGCGGACCTGGGCTATAGTTGACCGAACCCCTGTGATTGAGGACAGCCTCCATGAAAGTCAGCGACATCCTTCGCCTCAAAGGCAACACGCTTTACACCGCCCACCCCGATGAGCCGCTGGCCAAGGCGGTCGAGTTGATGGCCGAAAAAGACATCGGGTCCTTGGTGGTCATGGAGCACGGTGACCTGGTCGGCATGCTGACGTTCCGTGAAGTGATCCAGACCCTGGTCAAAAACGGCAATGCGTTGGGCACGATTTTGGTCCGCACCGCCATGGACGACCACCCGCTGACCTGCACCAACGAGACCGATCTGGACGAAGTGCGCCGCATGATGCTGGAGCGCCACACCCGTTACTTGCCCGTGATGGACAAGCGCATGCTGATGGGGGTGATCAGTTTTTACGACGTGGCCAAAACGGTGGTGGACAGCCAAAATTTTGAGAACAAGATGCTCAAGGCTTACATCCGTGATTGGCCAGAGGGCGACGAGTCCAAAGCGCCAGGCGACCCTGCGTGAGCTTGCCCCGGGCCTGATCCCGGTTGCTCCCCGCTCTGGGATAATGGCGGCATGAGCGGCAACACCTTCGGAACCTTATTCGCTGTCACCAACTTTGGTGAATCCCACGGCCCAGCCATCGGCTGCGTGATTGACGGTTGCCCCCCTGGGCTTGCCTTGTCGGAGGCAGACATTCAGACAGATTTGGACCGTCGTCGCCCAGGCACCAGTCGGCATGTGACCCAGCGCAATGAGCCCGATGCGGTGGAGATTTTGAGTGGCGTTTACGAGGGCAAAACAACGGGTACCCCGATCTGCCTGTTGATCCGCAACACCGATCAGCGCTCCAAGGATTACAGTGCCATTGCCCAAAGTTTTCGTCCAGGCCATGCCGATTACACCTATTGGCACAAATACGGCGTGCG
>CAZHDP010000341.1:0-4135 GCA_964531605.1 uncultured Burkholderiaceae bacterium
GCGGGGGCAGCCTCGCAAAGCGCGACATCGCTGCTTGTCTTGCGTGGCGTAGAGGGATTTGGCTTTTTGTTGGTCGCTATTCCTGCACCCAGCCTCGTTCGTCAGTTGGTTGCACCCTCGCAATTGAGTCGCATGCTGGGCCTGTGGGGCACTTACATGCCCCTCGGTGCATCACTGGCCATGCTGCTCGGCCCACTGTGGATCGGGTATTGGCACTGGCAGGCTTGGTGGTGGCTGCTCGCGGCGGTGTCGGCCATCATGTGGGGCGTGTTGTGGTTTGCTGTGCCCAGTGACTCGACCAGAGGGGTGGTGGCCCCAGCGGCCCAGGTGACCTGGTTGCTGCGTCTGCGACAAACCTTGCGTTCACCGGGTCCCTGGTTGGTCGCGCTTTGCTTTGCCATGTATTCAGGGCAATGGTTGGCGGTGGTTGGCTTTTTACCCTCGATCTACGCGCAAGCGGGCATTCCTGCCGCGCTCTCGGGCTTGCTCACGGCTTTGGCAGCGGGTGCCAACATGCTGGGCAACGCGGGGTCTGGGTGGTTGTTGGGGCGTGGATGGCGCCCTCACCGCCTGCTGATGTTGGGTTACAGCGCCATGGCGGTGGGAGCTGTGGTGGCGTTTGCCAGTTTCGGTTTGTCTGAGCCTGCAGGTGTGCCTCCTTGGGTGCGGTATGTCGCCGTGCTGGTGTTCTCTGCTGTTGGCGGGGTCATCCCAGGCACCTTGTTCTCATTGGCCGTTCGTTTTGCACCCAACGAGTCCACCGTGTCCACCACTGTGGGATGGATGCAGCAACTTTCTGCCTTAGGCCAGTTTGCGGGCCCGCCTTTGGTGGCGTGGGTGGCCACACAAACGGGAGACTGGCGATCCACGTGGTGGGTCACCTGCACCTGCTGCGTGGTCGGCCTGGCGCTGGCCTGGCGTGTCGGCGGTTTGCTGCGTCGACAAGGCAGTCGCTAAAATCCACACGCTGAACAGCACCTTCACCCAACGCATGCCCTCCATCGAACCCGTCAGTGCCGCTCAGGCTCGGCAAGACACAGAAGCGTGGTTGGAGCGGGCCGTCATCGGCTTGAACCTCTGTCCTTTTGCCAAAGCCGTTCATGTCAAAGGACAGGTCCGTTACGCCGTGTACACCGGCGGCGACACCAATGCCCTGCTGGACCTGTTGATGGCCGAACTCCAGCATTTGTCGGCGGTGGATCCTCTGGTGACAGACACCACGTTGATGATTGCACCAAATTGCCTTCTGGCGTTTTCAGACTTCAATGACTTTCTTGGTTTGGCCGACCGTGTTTTGGGTGACTTGGGTTTAGAAGGTGAACTGCAAATCGCAAGCTTGCACCCGCATTACCAGTTTGCCGACGTGTCGGCAGACGATGTCACCAACTACACCAACCGATCCCCCTATCCCACCCTGCACCTTTTGCGCGAAGCCAGCATTGACCGAGCAGTGGCAGCGTTCCCTCACGCAGAAGACATCTTTGAAACCAACATGAGGCGCATGCAGGCGCTTGGCGTTGCTGGTTGGACCGCCTTGGGTTTGAAAGCCTCTCCATGAAACACCACAAGACGCCGTCCGCACCGGCTCCCTCACCGCTGGACGCTGACATTCGCCCCGGCCAGTCGATTGACTTGCTGAAAGAGTTGCACATCCTCACACGGGACGGCAAGCTGAATCAAGACTCACGGCGCAAGCTCAAGCAGGTGTACCACCTGTTCCAGTTCATCGAAAAGTTATTGTTGGACGTGACTGCCCAGGGCAAGGGCCTGACCTTGGCCGACCATGGTGCGGGCAAATCGTACCTGGGCTTCATCCTGTACGACCTGTTTTTCAAGTCGCTGGGGCAGGGCCACATCTACGGCATTGAAACCCGTGCAGAATTGGTCGAGCGCTCGCAAGAGTTGGCTGCCCGTTTGGGGTTTGAGCGCATGTCCTTCTTGAATTTGACGGTGGCGGACGCTGCCAAGTCTGACGCGTTGCCGGACCATATCGATGTGGTCACCGCCTTGCACGCCTGCGACACCGCCACGGACGATGCCATCGCTTTTGGTTTGCAGAAACGCGCCCGCTACATGGTCTTGGTGCCCTGCTGCCAAGCTGAACTTGCGCGGGTCTTGAACCAGCAAAAGGCCTTGTCTTTGCAACGCACGCCTTTGGCTGAACTGTGGCGGCACCCCTTGCACACCCGTGAAGTGGGCAGTCAACTCACCAATGTGCTGCGCTGTCTGTACCTGGAAGCCTCAGGTTACCAAGTCACGGTGACCGAGCTGATTGGTTGGGAGCACAGCATGAAGAATGAATTGATTCTGGCCAAATACACCGGGCAGAAAAAGCGATCTTCAGCAGAACGGTTGTTGGCACTGCTCGACGAGTTTGGGCTGACGTCGCTGGCAGACAGCCGGTTTCATGTGGCTCCCTGAGTTGCCATGGCTCGCCTTGCTCGGCTCACGTTGCCTGGGTTGCCCCACCATGTGATTCAGCGCGGCAACAACCGCCAGCCAATTTTCATCGACGACGCCGACCGCCACATGATGCTGGATTTGTGGCGCGACAATGCGGCCCGGTTTGGTGTGGCCCTCCATGCCTATGTGCTGATGGACAACCACTTTCACCTGTTGGCCACCCCGCAAACCAGCGACGGCATACCGCTGATGATGCAGGCCATCGGGCGGCGCTACGTGCGCTATTTCAATGACCGGCATCAACGCAGTGGCACGCTCTGGGAAGGGCGTTACCGTTCTACCGTGATCCAGACTGACCGCTACCTATTGGCATGCATGGTCTACATTGACCTCAACCCTGTGAGGGCAGGGATGGTCGAGCAAGCGCAAGACTACCCTTGGTCCAGCCACCAGCACTACGTTGGTACGCGCCAGGACAAACTCATCACGCCCCACCCGTTGGCTTGGGCCCTGGGCAACACACCGTTTGCCCGTGAAGCAGGCTACGCTGAATTGGTGCATGCCGGGCTGAGTGCAGATCAGCAAGGTGCATTGACCACGTCGACACTCAACGGCTGGGCTTTGGGCGATGGCGAATTTCTGACTGAATTGCAAAAAAACACGACACGCCGTGTGGTCAAAGGGCAAGTGGGTCGCCCAATGGGTCTGAAAAAACAACCTTGAATGCCTGTTTGGGCAATGTTTTACTGAACTCATTGCTATCAATATTGATGTGTCCCTTATTTATTGATTGCATTTATCTGGAAAATTAAACTGGAATCTGACCCTAATTAAAAAACATTGGCATTGATGTTGCAGTGCAGTAATATCACCATCCCTGCGAAACCATAGGAGTGCGCCATGACGACGGCAGCCCAGATTCAAAACGAACGCGATCACCTTCAACAACACGGGCTCTATTCGCCCGCGAATGAGCATGATGCTTGCGGCGTCGGCTTTGTTGCCCACATCAAAGGCATCAAGAGCCACGCCATCGTGCAGCAGGGCTTGAAGATTCTTGAGAACCTGGACCACCGTGGTGCCGTGGGTGCAGACAAGTTGATGGGCGACGGCGCTGGCATTTTGATTCAGCTGCCAGACGCGCTCTATCGCGAAGAAATGGCCAAGCAAGGTGTTGCACTGCCACCTCCTGGCGAGTACGGCGTGGGCATGATTTTCTTGCCAAAAGAACATGCATCCCGCTTGGCTTGCGAGCAAGAAATGGAACGTGCCATCAAGGCCGAGGGTCAAGTTTTGCTAGGTTGGCGCGATGTGCCGGTGAACCGTGACATGCCCATGTCGCCCACCGTGCGCGAAAAAGAGCCTATTTTGCGCCAAGTGTTCATTGGCCGTGGCAACGACGTGATCGTGCAAGATGCCTTGGAGCGCAAGCTGTACGTGATCCGCAAGACCGCCAGCGCCAACATCCAGGCCCTGGGTCTCAAGCACAGCAAGGAATACTACGTTCCCAGCATGTCCAGCCGCACCGTGGTCTACAAGGGCCTGCTGCTGGCCGACCAGGTGGGCGTGTACTACAAGGACCTGTCGGACGAGCGCTGCGTCTCGGCGATCGGCCTGGTGCACCAGCGTTTCTCCACCAACACCTTCCCCGAGTGGCCGCTGGCCCACCCATACCGCTATGTGGCGCACAACGGTGAAATCAACACCGTCAAGGGCAACTACAACTGGATGA
>CAZHDP010000342.1:0-4112 GCA_964531605.1 uncultured Burkholderiaceae bacterium
GGATGATGCAGCTGTCGCCTTCGAAATCGACAAAGCTCTTTTCGTCGAAGTTCTTGGGGTCCACCACGGTGCTGTGGATGTTGGTGAACACCTTGAATTCGGGCGCGCAACGGATGTCATAGCCATAGCTGCTGGTGCCGTAGCTGATGATTTTGTTGCCGTTCAACTGGCGCACTTGCCCTGGCTCAAAGGGCTCAATCATGCCGTGCTGCTCGGCCATGCGCCGGATCCATTTGTCGCTTTTGATGCTCATGTGCTGCCTGTAGGGGTGAATATGCCGATTGTAGGCAAGCGGCAGTGGCTTGGGCACCGCCCCGGGGCGCTCACCCCTGGGCGATGACCGTGCGCTCGATCAGTCGGTCGTCGCCCAGCACGATCATCGCGAACAGCAACTCGTCCAGGCTGTTGGCGCTGCGGGTCTTGCGCGCGAGCAAGGGCGTCGCATCGGGGCGCAGCACCACAAAGTCAGCCTCACAGCCCACCGCCAAATTGCCAATCACACCACCTAGCCCCAAGGCCTGCGCCGCACCTGCTGTGTGCTGCCACCACAGGTGCTGGGGCTTCAACGACAAACCCGGCTTGGGCTGCAAACCGGCGATCGGGGTGCGGCCCACGTAATACGCGGCCAGCATGGTGTGGAACGGGCTGAAGCTCGTGCCCCCGCCCACGTCGCTGGCCAGGCCGTACAGGTGGCCGATGCGGTCAGCACCCTCGTAGTCAAAAAAACCGCTGCCCAAAAACAGGTTGCTGGTGGGGCTGATGGCCGCCGCCGAACCTGTCTCGCGCATCAGCGCCCGGTCGGCATCGTCAAAGTGGACGCAGTGGGCATAAATAGCACGCGGGCGCAGCAGGCCAAAGTCGGCATACACGCCCAGGTAGCTGCTGGACTGTGGGAACAGCTCGCGCACCCAAGCGATCTCGTCGGTGTTTTCTGACACGTGGGACTGCACCCACACATCGGGGTACTTGGCGGCCAAAGCCCCTGCCCCCCGCAGCTGCGCTTCAGACGAAGTGGGCGCAAAGCGCGGCGTGATGGCATAGCCCAAGCGACCTTGGCCATGCCAGCGCTGGATGAGGGATTCGGTGTCGATCAGGCTCTGCTCGGTGTCGTCCCGCACGCCGTCCGGTGAATGGCGGTCTTGCAGCACCTTGCCGGTGATGAGCCGCAGGTTGTGCTTTTGCGCCTCGCCAAACAAGGCATCCACCGACGTGGGGTGTGAGGTGGCAAACGTCAGCGGGGTGGTCACCCCATTGGCCAGCATTTGAGCTACAAAAAAGTGAGCTACTTCTTCAGCGTAGGCTTGCCCAGAGAACCTTTTTTCATGAGGAAAAGTGTAGTTTTCTAACCAGGGCAACAAGCCATCGGCGGGCGCACCGATCACGTCCACCTGCGGGTAGTGCACGTGCAGGTCCACAAACCCTGGCGCGATGATGCGGCCCGGCCAATGTTCAACCGGCACGCTGGCGTAGCTCGCCTGCAGATCGCAGTAGGCCCCAACCGCCACCACCGTCTCGCGCCCCTGTGCATTGGGCCCCACCACCAACAGGCCGTCTTCGTCGAACACAGCACTGCGATCATCTTGGAAGCGAAGGAGGGACGCGCGGTAGGCTTTCATGGCCCTGAAGGATACGGCCTGTATTGCGGCGCAGCATATGGCACCCGCAATAAACCCTAGAACCAACGCCAGAACCACAGGGGAAGCGGGGCCCGTCAGAAGCCGCGAGCCCTCAAAACAGCTGGCCTTGCCCGTGCAAAGCGGGCGGCCTGAACTGGCTGTAGTCCATGGGGTAGCGCTCACGTTGGTAGCCCATGCGGGTGGTGGCCTTGTCAAAGCGCTGGCGCACCAGGTCCGACCAAAGGCCGTGCCCCTTCATGCGTGTCGCGAAATCGGCGTCGTACGCCTGACCGCCCCGCATGTCGCGGATGCGCGCCATCACCCGGTCTGCCCGCTGCGGGTAATGCACGTGCAGCCAGTCTTGGAACACGTCTACCAGCTCATGCGGCAGCCGCAGCACCGTGTAAAACGCCCGCCGCGCGCCTGCGTCCCAAGCCGCTTGCAGGACGTGCTCCATGTCGTCGTTGATGAACGGAATCTGCGGCGCCACACTCACCCCCACCGGCACGCCCGCCGCAGCCAGTCGGCGGATGGTTTCCAAGCGCCGGTAAGGCGCAGCGGCGCGGGGCTCCAAAATGCGGGCCAGCCGGGCGTCCAGTGTGGTGATGGTGATGTACACCGCCGCCAAACCGTGCTGCGCCATCGGCACCAGCAAGTCCAGGTCACGCTCGACCAAGCTGGACTTGGTGATCAGCGCCATGCCGTGCTGGGTCTCCAACAACAGTTCCAGCACACCGCGTGTGAGTTTCAGCTCACGCTCGATGGGCTGGTAGCAGTCGGTGTTGACGCCCACTGCCAGCGGCCGTGGCACATACCGCGGCGCAGCCAACTCGCGCCGCAACACGGCCGCCACGTTGCGCTTGGCAATCAGCTTGGTTTCAAAGTCCAGCCCCGGTGACAGGCCCAGGTAACTGTGCGTGGGCCGCGCATAGCAATACACACAACCGTGCTCGCAGCCTCGGTAAGGGTTGATGGATTGCTCAAAATGAATGTCGGGCGAGCTGTTGCGGCTGAGCACGCTTTTGGCGTCCTCGAACGTCACCTGCGTGGCGGGTGGCGGTGCCTGCGCCTCGCCATCGTGCTCACCCCAGCCATCGTCAAACGCATCACGCGCCCAAGCCTCAAAGCGGTGCGGCACCTGGCTGGCGGAACCTCTGCCTTTGAGGGCCACAGTCGGCGTCATAGCAGGTCTGGTGGCGCAGCTAGCAGCCAGTCGTCTACCCGCAAATCCGCCATGTGTTTGAATGCTTGGTCGTTGCTCACCAATACCGCATTCAAGCTTTGCGCCTGGGCGCCAATCATCAAATCCAAGGGCAACCAAAACATCAACCGACCGCCAACCGATCCAAAGGGCTGGCCGTGCCCCCGGCCGCCACTTTGAGCACATGGGTGTAAATCATCGTCGTCGATACATCGCTGTGGCCCAGCAGCTCCTGCACGGTGCGGATGTCGGAGCCGCCTTGCAGCAAATGCGTGGCAAAGCTGTGGCGCAGGGTGTGGACGGAAACGGGCTTGTGGATCTGCGCTGCAGCCGTCGCCAGCTTAATGGCCCGTTGCAAACGCTCTTCATACAAATGGTGTCGGCGCTCAATCCGTGAGCGTGGGTCTACCGATAGCTTGGGCGCAGGGAACACCCAAAACCAGCCCCAGCGCTGACCCAAGCCGGGGTATTTGTGCGCCAACGCATCAGGCACGGACACCCCCGGCTGATGCTGCCCCCGGTCGTGCTCCCAAATGGTACGGGCCTGCGCCATATGGCCGCGCAAGGCCGCGTCCAGTGCCTGCGGCAACATCACCACCCGGTCTTTGCCACCCTTGCCGTCGCGCACCACCAACACGCGGCGGTCAAAGTCCACGTCTTTCACGCGCAAGCGCAAGCCCTCCATCAGCCGCATACCGGTGCCATACAGCAGCTTGGCCAGCAACAGCTCAACGTCGGTCATCGCCGAGAAGAGGGCCGATACCTCGCCCACCGTCAACACCGACGGTATGCGCTTGGGCCGGGTGGGGCGCTGTACCTCGTCCAGCCAAGGCAGCTGTATGCCAAAAACTTCGCGGTACAAAAAAAGCAGGGCACTCAACGCTTGATTGTGGGTCGACACAGAAATGTGGCGCTCTGTGGTCAGCATGGTCAAAAACTGCTGCACCTCAGCCGCCCCCATATCCCGCGGATGCCGCGCCGGTTTGTCGCGACCGTGCCAACGCACAAAAAATTTCACCCAATAAACGTAAGCCTCTTCAGTGCGCAAGCTATAGTGCTTGTACCGCAGCACCTCGCGCAATTGATCGAGCAAGCGCGATGACTGGGGGATATAGGAGGCGGGTTTCATGGGTGATTTAATGACTGATGTTTTATACAGTATATGGCTGTCAAAGCCAGTCTGCAAGCGGCCATGCGCTAAACCCGTGCGTGATGTGTCAAGCCAATCCGCCAGCTTATTTCGTCGTCTACACTGGGATTGCCAGAATAGGCGCTCATCTACATTACGTTAGAAA
>CAZHDP010000343.1:0-4110 GCA_964531605.1 uncultured Burkholderiaceae bacterium
ACAGCGACAAGATGCACGCCATGGCCAAGGCCTTGCTCGAATGGGAAACCATCGACAGCGATCAGCTTGACGACATCATGGCAGGCAAGGAACCCCGTGCGCCTAAGGATTGGGTGCCACGCACGCCTCCCTCGGGCGGCAATGGCAGCGGTGGTGCACCCGCCGTGAAGCCTGAAGTTGCGCCTGCTGCCTGATTGCCCATGAGCACGCCAGAGGCTTCTGTTGGGGAGGCCTCAGCAGAGGTCACAGGTGGTCCGCTGGGTGTTCAGCGCTGGCACACCACCCGCTTTTCCATTGATTTAACGCGTCCCCAGGTGATGGGGATTGTCAACGTCACTCCCGACTCCTTTTCGGACGGCGGTGCCCACGCCGACACCCGCACGGCATTGCAACACTGCGAGCAATTGCTGCGCGACGGTGCCGACATCCTGGACATTGGTGGAGAGTCCAGCCGCCCTGGTGCACCATCTTTGCCTTTGGCTGATGAACTGGCACGCGTGCTGCCCGTGGTTCGAGATGCCCTCACCCTGGGCGTGCCCCTGTCCATCGACACCTACAAACCGGCGGTCATGCAAGCCGTGCTGGATTTGGGCGCCGACATCATCAACGACATTTGGGGCTTGCGCCAAAGTGCGACACCCGAATCCCCCGACGCGCTGACGGTGGTTTCACGGCACCCTGGCTGTGGGATCTGCCTGATGCACATGCACGGTGAGCCACAAACCATGCAACTCTTGCCCATGCCGTCCGACGTGCCAGGCGGCGTCAGCGTGACACAGCAAGTGTTGTCCCTGTTGCAGCAGCAAACCGCCCGTTTGCTGACCCTTGGTGTTCAACCGGGCCGTATCGTGTGGGACATGGGCATCGGTTTTGGCAAAACCGTGGCACAAAATTTCAATTTGCTGGCACAGCAAGGGGCGTTGCTGCAAGACGGCTACCCTTTGTTGGCAGGATGGTCGCGCAAATCTTCGCTGGGCGCGGTGACTGGTTTGCCTGTGGGCGAGCGGCTCATCCCCAGCGTTGCTGCGGCGTTGATTGCCGTAGAGCGAGGGGCGCGCATTGTGCGTGTGCACGATGTTCGTGACACCGCAGTCGCGCTCAACATTTGGAATGCTTCAAGAACATGAGGGGATCACCACGATGACAAGAAAATACTTTGGCACAGACGGCATCCGGGGCACGGTAGGTCAGGCCCCGATCACCCCTGATTTCGTGTTGAAACTGGCCCATGCCGTGGGGCGTGTGCTCAAAAAAACCGAAGACCGCCCCACCGTGGTGATCGGCAAAGACACCCGCATCTCTGGCTACATGCTGGAAAGCGCACTGGAGTCTGGTTTCAACTCTGCTGGCGTCGATGTGATCTTGCTGGGGCCGCTGCCGACGCCCGGTGTGGCTTACCTGACCCGTGCCATGCGCGCCAGCCTCGGTGTGGTGATCTCTGCCAGCCACAACGCTTACCCCGATAACGGCATCAAATTCTTCAGCGCGCAGGGCAGCAAACTTGGTGACGACTGGGAGCTGGCCGTTGAAGCCCTGCTGGAAGATCCACCGCATTGGGTCAATTCCCATGCCTTGGGTCGGGCACGCCGCCTCGACGACGCAGCAGGGCGCTACATCGAGTTTTGCAAAAGTACGTTCGCCACGGATTTGACCCTCAAAAACTTGCGCATCGTGGTCGATTCTGCGCACGGTGCGGCCTACCACGTGGCCCCTGCTGTGTTCCATGAACTTGGCGCAGAGGTCGTGTCCATTGGGTGCTCTCCAGACGGCTTCAACATCAACGACGATGTGGGCGCTACCCACCCCAAAGCTTTGATTCAGGCCGTGAAAGCCAACCGCGCTGATTTCGGTATTGCGCTGGATGGGGATGCAGACCGCCTGCAGCTCGTCGATGCCAAAGCCCAGCTGTACAACGGCGACGAAGTGCTCTACCTGATGGCGGTGGAACGCTTGGCACGAGGCGAGCCGGTCCCCGGCGTGGTGGGCACCCTGATGACGAACATGGCCGTCGAGCTGGCTTTGAAAGAGAAGGGCGTGAAGCTCGTGCGCGCCAAGGTAGGTGACCGCTATGTGCTTGAAGAGCTGGAGAAAAACGGCTGGCTGCTGGGGGGCGAAGGCTCCGGCCATTTGCTGGCGTTGGACAAGCACACCACCGGCGACGGCTTGATCTCCGCCCTCCAAGTGCTGCAAGCCTGTGTGCGCAGCGGCAAGTCACTCACCCAGCTGCTGGGCGGCTTGAAATTGTTCCCTCAGGTGTTGCTGAATGTGCGCTTGCAGGTCAACCAAGACTGGAAAGCCAACCAACTGCTGGCCTCTGAAACCCTGGCTGTTGAAGCCGAGCTGGGTGACACGGGCAGGGTCTTGATCCGGGCCAGCGGCACCGAGCCGCTGTTGCGAGTGATGGTCGAGGCCCGAGATGCCGACCAAGCACAGCGCTGCGCGGAGCGCTTGGTCACGGCCATCAAAAAGGGCTGAACCTCACGCTTGCGGCGTCGCCAGCGCCGTCAGGCCGCTCAGCTTGGCCGTCTTGCTCACGTCCCAGCAGGCTTTGATCAGCGCCGTGGTCTGATCAGCACCCAGGATCGGGTCTGACAGGCCGTGGAACTTGGATTCCAGGTTGGCATCGGTCATAGGGTTTTGCAGCGAGCCAATCGCGTGCTCCACGAACACATGCACACGACGGCCGTCCTTCAGCACTGCGACCACATCGGCGCTGGCTTCGTCGATGCTGTCGTCCACCGTGGCCACCACTTTACGGCGCAAGGCGACCATGTCAGCACGGTTCACGATCTCGTCTGAAAACTCGTCTTCTGCCGCGCGGCCAAAGGTCAAACCTGCTGCGCAACCGTGGTACACGCTGAATTTGGCCTGCAGGCCATCGGCAGGTTCTTTTTTACCCGTCAATTCCAACACCAGGCTGTGCACGCGCAGCTCAATGCTGTCGACTTGTTCAGGCGTGATGCCCTGGGCACGCAACTGCGAGCAGGCGTCGATGCTGGGGTGAATCACGATGCCACAGGCGAATGGCTTGTAGCTGTTGAACGAGATTTCAAACCGCTGACCCAATTCGCCGGTGATTTCGGTCCAGTCGTTTTTGGTAGAGATCGTTTGCATCATGCCGCGTGGCGCTTCCAGCGCTTTCAGGCTGGCGGTGTAGCCCTTGCTGGCCAACAGGGCCGACATCAGCCCGGCACGGGCTGCGCCACCGGGGTGGAAGGGCTTGGTCATGGTGCCGAACTGTTCGCGCATGCCCACAGGCTGCGAGGCGGCAATGCCCAGCGCCATGGTGGTTTGTTGCACGTCCAGCTTGAGCAGGCGTGCACAGGCTGCGGCGGCGCCCAGTGTGCCGGTAGAGCCGGTGATGTGCCAGCCGCGGTCGTAGTGGTCGGGGTACATCGCATTGCCCACGCGGCACGACACGTCAATGCCCAGCACCAGCGCATCGATCAGGTCACGGCCAGAGGCGCCGATGTGCTCGGCCAGCGCCAACACTGCTGAGGCGACAGGGCCAGCGGGGTGGATGATGGTCTTGAGGTGGGTGTCGTCAAAGTCAAAGGTGTGCGATGTGATGCCGTTGACCAAGGCCGCATTGGCCATGTCCACCTTGTCTTTGCGGCCCAGCACCGAGGCTTGGGCTGCGGGTTGCAACATGGCCACAGCGGCCAGTGCGGCATCGGTGGCCTCGTGTTTGGCCGCGCCGACAGCACAGCCGAACCAGTTCATGAACGTGCGGTGCGCTTCGTGGTCGACCTCTGCGCTCCAGCCGCCAGCCAGGTAACCGGGGTGGGTCGCGACGTGTTTGGCCAGGATGTGGGTGATGGTGGGGGCGTTGTGGTCAGCCGAGACTTGGGTGTTGCGTGCCATGGTGTGGTTCAGTCAGTTTGAGAGAATGAAGTGGGGTAATTTGCTATTGAAAACAGAGCTAACTGTCCAGCATTTACTGCTGTATTCAAGGTTTTGAGTGTTAAAAATGACAGGCTCACGTGTCCAGTTGGATCTTGCGTTCTTTGGCCAAAGCCGTCCAGCGGGCTATGTCTGCCTTGATGTAGGCGCCAAACTGCTCGGGGGTCATCACCACAGGCTCGATGGCCTCTACCGCTAGTTTTTCAC
>CAZHDP010000344.1:0-4062 GCA_964531605.1 uncultured Burkholderiaceae bacterium
CCCAAGTGGCCGCACTGAGCGCCGTCGCTTCAGCCGCCCAGGCCTTCACCGTCCCCCCCACCGTCCAGCAAACCCTGGAGACCAAAATCCAGGAAAACAGCGCCTTCCTCAAGTCCATCAACATCGTGGGCGTGCGCGACTTGGAGGGCGAAAAACTCGGCCTTGGCATCAACGGCCCCATCGCCAGCCGCACCAACACCGCCAACGGTGAGCGCCAAACCCGCGAAACCCACAACCTCGATGCACGGGGCTACAAGTGCGAAAAAACCAACTACGACACCCACATCAAGTACGCCACCTTGGACATGTGGAGCAAGTTCCCTGACTTCCAGGCCCGCGTGCGCGACAACATCATCCAGCGCCAAGCGCTTGACCGCATCCTGATCGGCTTCCACGGCACAGCTGCCGCGCCAGACACCAACCTCGCCGCCAACCCCTTGCTGCAAGACGTCAACAAAGGCTGGTTGCACCACCTGCGCACTGACTCCCCCGACCGCGTATTGACCGAGGCCAAGCCAGGCTCCCACAAAGTCAAAGTCGGCAAAAGCGCAGGCAACGACTACTTCACCCTTGATGCTCTGGTGTTCGATGCCCTGCAACTGCTCGACCCCTGGTACCGCGAAGACCCCGCCCTGCGCGTCATCCTGGGGCGTGGCCTCATGCATGACAAATTCCACAACATCATCAACGTTGACCAGACCGCCGAGAACATCCTCGCCAGCGACATCCTCATGAGCCAAAAGCTCGTGGGTGGCCTGCCTGCGGTCACCGTGCCGTATTTCCCTGACAACGCCATCCTGATCACCCGGCTCGACAACCTGTCCATCTACTACCAAGACAGCGCCCGCCGCCGCTACGTCATCGACAACCCCAAGCGCGACCGCATCGAAAACTTCGAATCCTCCAACGACGCCTACGTCATCGAGCAAGTAGGCCTCGCCGCCATGGTCGAAAACATCGAAGTCGAAGCCGCCGCTCCCGCACCATGACCACCCCGGTACGACTTCACCAGCTGCGCTCGCGCGCCGCCATGCATGCAGCTGCCACGCCCCAGGGTGCACCCGCCCAGGGCAGCGCCTACGAACTCATGCTCGCGCAGCTCTACGAGCATCGCCGCCGCCTGCATGACATCAAGTCCGTCGAACGCAAAATCGAAGCCAAAGCCACCTTCTTGGCCAGCTACGAGCCTTGGATCGACGGCGTGCTGGCGCAAGGGCAGGGGTCTCAAGACCTCATCATCACCACCATGCTCGTGTGGCACATTGATGTAGGCAACTACGAGCGGGCTTTGCAAATCGCCCGCTACGCCGTGCACTACCAACTGGCGATGCCCGACCAGTACGAGCGCGACCTCGCCACCGTGCTGATTGACGAATTCAGCACCGCCGCCCTCGCTGGTAAATTGGCCAGCTACAAGGCCATCGGTGACCCTGGTGATCCCGGTGCGCCCGAGGGCACCGCCATCGACTTGCTCAGCGAGGTATTGACCCTCACCCAAGGTGCCGACGCCCACGACCAGGCTCGCGCCAAACTGCACAAAGCCTGCGCCTACGCCCTGATCGGCAAAAGCGCCATTCAAGAGGTCGACTTCAAAACCCTCACCCTTGAGCAGTGCCAGCTGGCCATGCCACACCTCACCCGCGCCTTTGAGCTGTTCGAAGGCGTGGGTGTCAAAAAAGACATCGAGCGACTGGAGCGCCGGTTGAAAGACCTGCAGCCCCCAGACCCCTCGTAACCGGGCGTACCCCGCACCCTGGCGGCTCGGGCATCAACACCATGCGCACTCACCTGTTCATGTTGCTGATGCCCGACCACCGCCACCTCCAACCCAAGGCCCGCCGACCATGACCTTTCTCGCCACCCAGTCGCCGCCTACCCCCCAGCAAGAAGCGGCCATCGACAACGACGGCTGGTTCCCCCCCATCGACCTGGCCGATTTGCGCAAAACCGCCCGACTCGACGGCACTGTCACCGTCGACCGCCTGCGCCACGCCACCACCAGCGCCATCATCAGTGTCAACACCGAGCTGGCCGACTGGGCCGCTGCACAGCGCACCGCAGGCCACGCCGACCTGGTATCCATGCCATGCACCCAACTTGGTGAAAAAAGCTGGCTGACCCTGTGCTACCAGCGCGCCATCTACAGCGCCGTGCAAGCCGAACTGGTCGAATCCTTCCGCGACTTCGACACCACAGCTGCGGGCGACAAAAAGGCCGATGCCCTCGAGCCCAAAGCAGGCGAGCACCGCCGCAACATGCGCTGGGCCATCAGTGATTTGCTCGGCCAACGTCGTACCACCGTGGAGCTCATTTGATGCAAGTGCGCACCCTGCAACACGACACCGTCGACGCCCTGTGCTGGCGACACCTGGGCCAAACCCAGGGTACGGTCGAAGCCACCTTGGCGCTCAACCCTGGCCTTGCCGCTCGCGGCCCCATGCTTGCCGCAGGCGTGCTGGTCACCCTGCCCAAGCCCACCCCTCAAATTCGACCCATGGTGCAACTGTGGACCTGAGCGAAGGACACCCCTTGACTGACCCCACCCCTTCCGGCTGGGACGGCCTCGACCGCCGCCCCAGCGACAAAACCGAGCTGATCCTGCACCGGCTCTCCAGCATGGAGCGCGGCATGCAAGACGTCAACGCCTCACTGAACAAGCTGGCCGAGCACATGGCCCGCCTCGCCCTGGTCGAAGAGCGCATCGGCCAAGTCAACGACGCTCTGGGCCGCGCCTTCAAAGAACTCGACGCTGCCAAAGCCCGCGTGGCCACCCTAGAGCAAGCCGCCCCCCTCACCAAAACCGCCACCGAGTGGGTGTTCAAAGCCGTCCTCGCTGGCGTCAGCCTGGTGGCGGTCTACGTCGCCGCCAAAACAGGGCTAAAGCCATGACAGCCATGAAAACCAGTCCCCAGGGCAAAGCCGAAATCCTGGCCATTGAGCAATTCCGCGAATACGCCTACCCCGACCCCTTGAGTCCGCTGGCCAAAGCCACACGCGGCAAGCCCTGGGGCTTCAAAACCGCCGTCTCCATCCTGGCCACCGTGCCAGAGCACCTGCGCGCGTTGGACGGCACCCCCTGGACTTGCGGCATCGGCCAAACCCAAGGTGTCACGCCCAACACCCGCATGTCCAAAGGCCAAGCCCTGGCCGACCTCGACATCAGCCTGCCTCGCTACGAGCAAATGGTGCTCAGCGCCTGCACCCTCCCTCCCACCCAGCCCCAGTTCGATGCCCTCGTGTGCCTGGCCTGGAACTGCCCCTCCGCCGTACTGCCCAGCAGCTCCATCATCAAAGCCCACAACCGCGGCGACACCCAAGCCGCCGCCAAAGCCTTCGAGCTGTACAACAAATCGCGGGGCGTGCCCAGCACCGCCCTGCTGACACGGCGCAAACGCGAGGCCACGCTGTACCTGCAAAGCGACAGCATGGCGCTCTCCACGCTCGACCTGTCCCCCCAGCAAGTCGACCCCGAGAAACCCCTCACGCGCTCCAAAATCAACATCGCCAGCGCCACTGCAGGCACCGTGGCCAGCGTCAGCGCCGCCAGCGAAGCCCTGCGCGCCTTCAGCGACCTGCGCGACGGCATTGCCTCGCTAGGCACCTGGTTGCTGCCCCTGGGCTTGCTCAGCATCGTGGGCCTGTGTGGCTTCATCGTTTGGCAGCGCTATGACCTGCGCCGCAGGGGCGTGGTATGAGCCTGCTCGCCCAACTCTGTGTGGCCATGCTCCTCTTCACCACGGGCGTGGCCGCAGGCATCAAGATCCATGCGGGGCAAGACGCCATCGCCGCCCAGGCCGCGCGTGAACTCGTCCAGAGCGACCAGCGCCAAAACCGCCAGCTCGCAGACCGCCGCGTGCTGCAGCACCTCACCCAGTCCACCACCATCGCCCAACAACTCGGAGCCGCCCGTGAACAAATTGCCCACCTTGCTGGTCGCACTTGCCTTGACGCTGACACTGTGCGCCTGCTCAACAACATCGGTGCTGAGCCCCTGCGAGCCCCTGCCAGCAGCCCTGCAGGTGCGACCGTTGCCACTGCCGCCCATCCCTCAGACAGCCCAGA
>CAZHDP010000345.1:0-4059 GCA_964531605.1 uncultured Burkholderiaceae bacterium
ATACCAGAATTACGAACGCCGACAGAGGCAAAACCACGCCACAGGCATAAAAAATGGCCATGGAGGCTTCCATGGCGGCGCTGGTAGCGGTCAAGTTGATGACCACTTGGTCCCACGACCCTTTGAGAATCAACCAGCAAATGAACAGCATCAGCAAGTGACCCACCACAAAGCATGCCTTTTGCCCTGCAACAGGGATGCGTGACACCAAAGTGTCCGTACCCAAGTGCGTGCCCTCGTTCAACGCGATCACCGCGCCCAAGAAGGTCATCCAGACGAACAGCCACCGCGACAACTCCTCAGACACGGTGACGCCCGAGTTGAAGCCGTAACGCAACACAACGTTGCCAAACACCAGCACCACCATCACGGCCAATGCACCCACCATCAGCCAAGACAACAAGCGGCAGTAGTGGTCGATCAGTTTTTGAAGCATGGTTTGTCTCCTGAAGACCTGAATTTTGTACGAACTGGTTAGTTTTAAATTCAGGGAAAACCCTAGGAACATCACATTTGATGGAATGGCTTTGATTTAAGGTGATAGTTTTATCATTTTTAATGAATAATATGGCAACATCCGTCCCAAAGATGCCTGTCTTTTGATGCAGGCCTTGAAGACATACCGCCATGGCCACCGTCTCGCTGCCCAACGTGGGCCACTTCTTTGACAGCGTCACCACCAGACTGATTGCGTTTGGGGTGCCTGCCGTGCTGATTGGCGCGTGCATGCTGGTGCTGGGGTGGCAACTCAGCATCATGAGCATCGCCCAAGGCAGCGCTGTACCTGTGCGCGTGTGGGAGAGCCCAGGTGACACGTCACCGGCCAAGCATGCCGATACGCTCCATTTGATCCAGCAAGTTCAGCCCGTGACTGTCGTGGAGACCCGGCTGTCGACCCATGATTTTTGGGTCTTGGTGGACATCGCCACATTGAACCCAGCCCAGCCCACCTACATTGAACTGCCCTCGCGGCACGCCATGGCGATGACCTGTTGGGATGCGCAAACCGATGAAACGATTGGCCGGGCCACACGCTGGGGCACCGACGGTATGCTGACCAAAAGCCGGGCTGGTTTTGCATGGCTTCACAACCCTGGTTCTGGCGCACCCCAAGCAGTCTTGTGCAAAGCAGCGTTCAGAGGCCCAGCGCAAATTTCCGCACTCGCCTGGAGCCCGGCAGCATTGAAATCTGCACAAGATCACCACCAACTCACGGGCACGTTGCTTGAAGCAGGCATTGGTGTCTTGGCGTTGTTCATGTTGATCACCGCGGTGATCAACCGCAGCATGCTCCACTGGGTATTGGTGGGCTGGTTGCTGTTGAGCATGCGCATGGCGTCCCTGTCAGCGGGCACTGATTTCACCCTGTTTGGATGGACCATCGACCCTGCCACCTTGATCGTCATGCGCCAATGGACAGTCATCCTCTGCTTCGTGATGACCGTCGCCGTGTTCAGTCTGATGTTTGAAAGCGAGTTACGCGCGATCAAGGGGCGGTGGGTGCTGACCGTTCACCAGGTGAGCGCTGTGATTCTGATTCTGTTTGGCTTGTTTTCCAGTTTCGAACAAACCTTGCCGCTGTTGTGGTTTGGCATCGTGTCGATAGGCTTGTTGATGCTGAGCTATTTGTTCGCCATCCTCCGGCGTTCACATTCCCCCGTGGCGTTGTGGTACGCCGCATCGATAGTGGTCACACTCGTTGCGAGCATGAGTGAGGTCATCGCAGCGTCAACGGGGCACCGTCAAATTTACCCCGCCATCAACAGCGTGACGGCCGCCATCGTCTCCGCATTGTTGGCCGCCACGGCAGTGGCGCAACACATGCGCACGAGCACTGCCGAAAAACTGGATGCCCAACGCACGCTCAAAGCGGCCTATGAGGGTTCACCCATTGGGTTGTTCACCTTGAATGACGATGACCAAATCATCAAGTGCAACGTTGCCTTCGCACAGATGCTGCACAGCCAAGACTTGCTGGGAACGCCTGTCTGTCAGCTGTTTGACGACCACACGGTCAACGCCATCCTGACCCTCAGGGGTAAGCCGGGTACCGTCGCAACAGAAATCCAAATCGGCATGCAATTGAGTGACGGCATAGACCGCTGGTTTGCCATGAAATTGTCTTGTGTCGACGGCAAAACCATCGAAGGCTCGCTGCATGACATCACAGAGAAAGTCACCGCGTCGTCACGGCTTGAATTCTTGGTCAACCACGATGCTTTGACGGCCTGCCTGAACTTGCGAGGCATTGAGCGGGCGACCCAGGAGCGACCTCATCCGTTGGTGGGATTGGCGTACTTCGACATGGACCGCTTCAAAGTCATCAATGACCTGTATGGGCACGAAGCGGGCGATGCGGTGTTGATCCAAGTCGTCGAACGGTTTAAGCAGGAGTTGGGGCCGTTGGACTTGTTCGCGCGAATCGGGGGTGATGAGTTTGTGGTGGGCTTTTTCAACACCGACATCGCAGCCGTTTCCTGCCGCTGCCAACGCATGGTCGACGCTGTTTCGCAAACCCCCTATGCCATTGACATGCAACGGTTTTCGCTGGGCGTGTCGGCAGGTTTGATTGAGGCGGCAGCGTTCGAAAAATCCTCCCTCAAAGAAATCATCGCTGCAGCAGACAACCTGTGCCGCAAGGCCAAGAAGCGGCCCAATGAAAAGCTGGTGATCGTTGACAGCGGTCGACTTTTTTTGAAGCACCAGCGTACTGAACTCGAGTTGATCGCTTGCCTGGAACGCGGCGAGACCCCAGAGGGGCTGTACATGGTGATGCAGCCAGAGATTTCCCTGACCCGTCCCTTTGAATCGCTCAACTTTGAAATCTTGCTGCGCATGAAGAACAAAGAAGGCGACACGGTGCCCGCATCCGTCATCATCGAGGCAGCAGAATCCCACGGCAAGAGCGCCATCATTGACCGTTGGGTCGTCACCAACGCCATTCAATGGATCGAACGCCATGCCACGCAACTGTCCAACACACGCTTCGTCGGCGTCAACCTCTCTGGCGGCTCACTCAATGACGAAGCGTTTGTCGAGGAGCTCTTCGATTTGTTTGAAATGCACCGGGTTGCACTGTCCAAAATTTGCCTTGAAATCACCGAGACGGTGGCTTTGACAGACATGCACATGATGCAACGCTTCATCGATCGGGCCCGAGCGACAGGGGCGAAAGTGGGGCTGGATGATTTTGGCGCTGGGTATTCCTCATTCGGTTACCTCAAGGGCCTTTCTGTCGATGCACTGAAGCTGGACGGCTCCTTGGTTCGCGGCGCCTCGCAAACCCCCTCCGGCAAAGCCATTGTGTTTGCGCTGGGCGGACTCGTCAGCAATTTGGGGATGAAGTCCATCGGTGAATTTGCCGAGGATTTGCCCACCATCCGCATGCTGGCGGCGGCGGGCGTCGATTACGCCCAAGGCTACGGCATCAGCAAACCGGTGAACCCAGAGCGCATCCTGGCTGCAACGTCCAGCGCAGACTTCATCGAAGATCCGGCCATCCTCGCCTACATCACCGAACTTCAAACCCAAAGCCAAGCGAACATCTCAACTTTCGCAGGCCTGTTTGGCACCAGTGACTTCGGCGCAGTGCACTGATCACGCCGCAATCCGAAAGGCAGAACCCTGCGAAGGCCGATTTGCCACATGAGGCCACGAGAATCGAAGGTCGCGTGCACCGGAGACATCAATGTCCTCGTGTACGGTTTCAAAGAAGAACGGGTACAAAGCATGCGCGGCAGCCCGCCATGTCCGAGGAACGTCTGCCGTTGCTTGACTCATCACGCGGTGGGGCAAGTGGCCTGCGTGTGCCATGGGGTAAAACCTGCCCACCTGCGCCACATCGCTGAACAGAAGTCCGTCGTACATGCGGTCAACAGGACGACGACCAGCGACCACGGCGTGGTCCACCTGCTGCGCAGCACAGTACTGGTAAAGGGCTTTGAACAGTGCGGCTTTGACCATCGATGCGCGCACATCGCCTCGGATGCACAACCGTGTTGGCTCGACCAAACGGCGCCCCTGGTGGGTGTCAGGCAAGCTGATCGACGATTCCAGCGG
>CAZHDP010000346.1:0-4048 GCA_964531605.1 uncultured Burkholderiaceae bacterium
CCGTTGGTGCCCTTGATGTGTGAGCCCAATGCCCGCACGCGAGTCCAGTCATTGCCCAAACCTCCTGCGAACTTGGACAGCAGGGCGTTTTCCTTGATGGACTCGTAAATGCCATCCAAGTCGTCGGGCACGGTGGTCAGGTAGCAGCTGGAGAGCTGTGAACGCAGCGTACCGCTGTTGAACAGCGTGGGCGTGCTGGACATGAAGTCAAACGAAGACAGCACCTCGTAGAACTCAATGGCACGGGCTTCCCGGTCAATTTCATTCAACGACAGGCCCATGGCCACACGCATGAAGAACGCCTGTGGCAGTTCAATGCGGGTCTTGCGCACGTGCAGGAAGTAACGGTCATACAGGGTTTGCAGACCCAGGTAATCGAACTTCAGGTCACGGTCCGCTTTGAGGGCTGCAGCCAAGCGTGGCAAATCGAATTGCAACAAACGCTCGTCCAGCAACTCGGCTTCGACGCCTTTTTTGATGAAATCTGGGAAATAGTCGTTGTAGTGACGGCCCATGTCGTCCAGGGCGACTTCTTCGTTCAACACTTCCCGGGCAATCGTGTGCAGCAGCAGGCGTGCTGTGGCGTAGGTGTAGTCCGGGTCTTTTTCGATCAACGTGCGGGCCGCCAGGATGGACGCCTTGTGCACTTCGTCAATGGACACGCCGTCGTACAGGTTGCGCAGCGTTTCTGCCATGATCGGGTCAGGCTTGATTTCGCTGCCCAAATTCGCACAGGCCGACTCGATGAGCGTTGTCAACGCACGCATGTCCAATGGCACACGCTGACCTTGGTCGATCACATGCAGCAAGGGGGCCTGAGGCGCTTCTTGCGTGACTTGCTTGGCACGCTCTTGCGTGCGGCGTTCACGGTACAGCACATAAGCCCGTGCGATTTCGTGGTGACCTCCGCGCATGAGGCCCAATTCAACCTGGTCTTGAACATCTTCAATGTGGAAGGTGCCGCCGCCAGGACGTGAGCGCATCAAGGCTCGCACCACGTTTTGGGTCAACACCTCCACCACCTCTCGGACGCTGGCAGAGGCCGCGCCTTGCGTGCCGTGAACGGCCAAGAAAGCCTTCATCATGGCGATGGCGATTTTGTTGGGTTCGAACGGAACCACGGCGCCGTTGCGGCGAAGGATTTGGTAGTGCGTCAACGTGCTCGAAGGGCTGGCCGCGACGTGGTCCACGCCGGGTTGGCTGTGCATCGCGGTTTGTCCAGCGTAGGCGGTTTCTGGGTGTAGCGTAGTGTGCATCGTTTCCTCTGTGGAGCTGTTCTGGGGGCTGCGTGTGGCTTGAAGACTGGGCTTCTTGTTTTGGAGCTCACACACTATATCTGGGGTATGAATGTCATGCAAGACACTACAGGTAGTGTACTCAAGGGATTGGTGGCTACCTGCCTCATGCGATAAAAAAATACGGTGATCCATTCACCTCATGGTTTCAATCACAGCGCCGGCGGAACCCTTGTCCGAGCTGATGCGGTGTTGAAAACCTGAGACTTTTCAAGCGTTTCACGGCACTTTCGACGCCTTGGCCGCATTGGGCTTGAAAACTTCACGGCAACCCTTGCAGATGCAATGCATTCCCAAAGGCCTGCTGCACGGGCATTCAAGGAAAACCCGAATTGTCAACGCTGGCGTTGAGCTTCCAGACCTGCAGCGTTTGTGCAACAGGCCTCGTCAACAGGGGGGCATTGACGTCGTGACCGCCGTCGGAAATTGATGGGGATGCCAGCCCAATTGGCGCTGAAGATGCGGCCAATCAAACCCCGCGCCAGGGTCATTTTTTCGGCCAGGGGCGATGTGTTCGTGACCCGCCACATGGGCAATGGGGCAGAGATGCGCCAAAGCACGACACAGCTTGACCAGCGTGTCGTATTGCGCGGGTTCAAACAGGCCGCCCTCTAACCCTTCGAGTTCAATGCCAATCGAGTCGTCATTGCAGTTGTCACGTCCTCGGTAATGGGATCTCCCGGCATGCCAGGCCCGCTGCTCACAACTGACACATTGAACCAGTTCACCGCTGCGGCGAATGAAGAAATGGGCAGACACCTGCAGGCCCCGAATCTGCTCGAAATACGGGTGAGCAGACCAATCGAGCGTGTTGGTGAACAATTGCTCTACGGCGTCGCCGCCAAATTCACCCGGCGGCAGGCTGATCGAATGGACCACGATCAAGTCGACGTGGGCACTTTCAGGGCGTGGGCCAAAATTGGGTGACGGCTGTCGCCGTGCTGCCCGCCACCAGCCGTCTTCCCAAGCGTCTGGGTGTTCATTGTCCATCGTCGACAGCTTCCTCTGTGCCGATGTCATCGCTGTGGGGCAGGGCGATGTTCAGCCGAGCAATGCGGTACCGGATCTGACGCAAGCTCAACTTCAACCGCGCGGCTGCCGCTGTGCGGTTGAACTGCGTTTCTTGCAGAACCTGAACCAAAATGGCCCGCTCTTGCGCATCCAAGTACGCCTGCAAATCATCCGGGATGGTGGTGGCTTGGCCGATGACCGCAAGCGGTGGGACTGTCTGGACTGGCGTCACAGGTTCCTCGGCCAGCGCTTGGACTTGAACAGGGTCGGCTGCAGGCAAAGCTGGGCTGGCCATGTTCAGGTTGAAATCAAGCTCAGACCCATCGTGCAGAGCCAATGCCCGGTGCAGGAGGTTTTCGAGCTCGCGCACGTTGCCGTGCAAGGGCAACAGGTTCAATTGGGCCAGCAAGTGGGGTGATAGTTGAGGGGCAGGCAGGCCTGATTCTTTGGTGAGTTTGTTCAGCAGCGCGGCACACAAGGCCTGCAGGTCCGCCCTGCGTTCCCTCAATGGGGGAATGGTGATGTCAATCACATTCAGACGGTAAAACAAGTCTTGGCGAAACCGGCCCTCTTGTACTTCCAACGCCAAATCTTTGTGCGTGGCGCTGACGATCCGCACATCAACCGCTTCTTCGGTCGTCGACCCCAGCGACCTGACACTGCGTTCCTGGATGGCGCGCAACAGTTTGGATTGCATGGCCAGCGGCAAGTCCCCGATTTCATCTAGAAACAAGGTGCCACGTTGCGCCGCCTGGAAATAGCCCTCACGGTCCTGGTTGGCGCCTGTGTATGACCCTTTTTTGGCCCCAAAAAACTCTGCTTCCAACAGGTTTTCAGGGATGGCGCCGCAGTTGACGGCCACAAAGGGGCCGTCACTCCGGTGGCTGCAACCGTGGATCGCTTTGGCCACCAATTCTTTGCCGGTCCCCGATTCACCGTGCACCAGTACCGGCGCCATGCTGCGTGCCACGCGTGCGATGCGGGATTTGACAGCCCGCATGACGTCTGACTCTCCCACCAACCGTTGCAAAGCCACGGGGTCATCAGACATGGGCTCGGCATTGACGGTGACGGCTTGGGCTGCTAGGCGGGGCGCCGCAGCGTTGCTGGCCGTGACCCGCGATTCTTGTATGGCCGAGGCCACCGCAGTACGGAACTGCTTCAGGTCGACAGGCTTCGTCAAATAATCGAAGGCACCTGCTTTCAGTGATTCGACGGCGTTCTCGGCCGAGCCGTAAGCCGTCATGACCATGCACCGCTCAGGTCGCTGGTGCTGGGCCAAGTAGTTCAAGATCTCCAACCCCAGGCCATCGGGCAAACGCATGTCTGTGATCACCGCATCAAACCGACTGGCTTTCAAGACTTCCAACGCCTCGCTCACGGTGCCCGCCGTGTCGACTTGGTAGCCTTGGCGCAGCAACGTCAACTCATAGAGTGTGCGCAGATCCGGCTCATCGTCGATCACCAGAATGTGTGCGTTGTTGTCCGGTTTGTGTTGTACCGTGCTGGCGTTTGTCATCCTTTGGTTTCTCCCCTGTGCATGTGCGTTCTGTTGGCGCCGTCAGCGGTAGACCTTCATGTCCACTTGAAAGCAATTGCCCTGGACGTCAGGCGCGTCCGGGGTGGCACTTTCTCTGCTGTAACTCAGTGCAGCACCATGGCGTTCGCACAATTCTCTGCAAATGTACAGACCTAAACCACTGGACCGGCTTTCAGACGAGAAAAACGGTTCAAACAAATGC
>CAZHDP010000347.1:0-992 GCA_964531605.1 uncultured Burkholderiaceae bacterium
CGTTTTGGCCCAAACGGGTGCCTCACGCCATGACGGTACCCTCTAATTCGTTGTGGGACAACCTGGCGATCAGCACACGTCGATTTCCTGACAAGACCGCCATGGTTTTTTTCAAAACCAAGCTCAGCTACGCGGAGCTGTCCCGACGGGTTGACCAGCTTGCTGCGGCCTTGCAGGCCAGAGGGGTCAACAAGGGCGATCGGGTGGCGGTGTGCATGCAAAACTGCCCTCAATTGGTCATCAGCCACTTTGCGGTGTTGCGGGCCAATGCGGTGGTTGTGCCGGTCAACCCCATGAACCGGCTGGAAGAGATCAAGCACTACATCACGGATCCAGATGTCAAAGTGGCGTTGACAACGGCTGATCTGGCCACTGAATGGGCTCAAGCCAGCGACAGTTTGCCAGCTGGGCAAGGTCTGGATCACCTGATCGTCACGCAGTGGCGCGATGGCATCGACGAGTTGACGGCTCCGAGCGATGTGCCACAGGCTTGGCAGGACTGGATGTTGAAAGCGGTGGCCATGCCAGCTTTGCGGCAAGGGGCGGTGCACCGTTGGACCGATGTGCTGGCCGAGCGCAATCCCTTGTCAGCGCATACCGTTGGGGCTGATGACCTCGCCATCTTGCCCTACACCAGTGGCACAACAGGTTTGCCCAAAGGGTGCATGCATCCACACCGCACGGTCATGCACAACGTGGTGGGTGGCGTGATATGGAGCAGCGGGACCCACGAGAACGTGTCGCTGTGTGTCGTGCCCTTGTTTCATGCCACCGGTTTGGTCGGCGTGATGCATGCAACGCTGTATGTGGGTGGCACATTGGTGTTGATGCCCCGTTGGGACCGCGATTTGGCAGGCCGTTTGATTTCGTCGGAACGTGTGACGCATTGGACGAACATCCCGACCATGGTCATCGACTTGTTGGCCTCTCCTCATTTTGAGTCTTACGATTTGTCCGGCCTTGTGGCCATCGGTGGCGGCGGTGCGGCCATG
>CAZHDP010000347.1:1002-4047 GCA_964531605.1 uncultured Burkholderiaceae bacterium
ACCATGGTGCTGATGCCACGCTGGGACAGGGAGCTGGCGGGCCAGTTGATTGCACGCTGGCGGGTCAGCAGCTGGACCAATATTCCCACCATGGTCATTGACCTTATGTCCAGCCCCAACTTTGCGCGGTTTGACCTCTCCAGCTTGCTCTACATCGGTGGCGGCGGCGCGGCCATGCCGCAGGCTGTGGCCCAGCGCCTGTGGGAGTTGTACGGTTTGCGCTATGCCGAGGGTTATGGTTTGACCGAGACCGCAGCGCCTTCGCATTCCAACCCACCAGACCATGCCAAGCAGCAGTGCCTGGGCATTCCGTTCATTGGGGTGGACTCTCGGGTGGTCAACCCCGACACCTTGGAGGAACTGCCAACCGGTGAGGCGGGTGAAATCGTGACCAGTGGCCCCATGGTGTTCGATGGCTACTGGAAGCGCCCAGATGCCACGGCGGCCGTGTTTTTTGAGCGCGATGGCAAGCGCTTTTTCCGCACGGGCGACCTCGGCCGGATTGATGCCGACGGTTATTTTTTCCTGACCGACCGACTCAAACGGATGATCAACGCAAGTGGTTTCAAGGTCTGGCCTGCTGAGGTCGAGGCGTTGATGTTTGGTCATCCAGCGATCCAAGAGGCGTGCATCATCAGCGCCAAAGACGCTTACCGTGGCGAAACGGTGAAAGCCGTGGTGGTGCTGCGCGCAGCCCACAAAGGCATGGTCAGCGAGCAAGACATCATCGACTGGTGCCGAGACCACATGGCCGTGTACAAAGTGCCTCGGATGGTGGAGTTTGTGGATGCACTGCCCAAGAGTGGCAGCGGCAAGGTGATGTGGCGCAAATTGCAGGAAGCTCAGACCTGATCCTGACCTGCAGCGCCGCGGGTACCATCAGCGGCTTGTTTGGCCTCTTTGGTGTGTGCATGTTGCAGGTGTTCTCGGGTGTGTGTTGGCGTCCGTGGTCAACCATGGTGATGGCTGTGGGGTTGGCTTGCGGTGTGTGTTCCGGCGTGCAGGCTCAACCGGTCAGGGCGCCTGGCATGTCCATGGTGCCCCAGGCGGTCAGCGCCCAGGTGTTGCCGTCTGCCGTGTCTCGACCGGTTCAGGCACGAGATGCATTACCGGCTGATGAGCAGCGTGTGGTCACACTGTTTGAAAGTGCCGCGCCAGCAGTGGCTTACATCACGACCGAGCTGGTTCAAACCAATGCTTTTTTTGAACGTGAAGTCAGTCAAGGGGCTGGCAGTGGTTTCCTGTGGGACCAGTTGGGGCACATTGTCACCAGCAACCATGTGATCGACAACGCCCGCCGCATCTTTGTGCAGCTGGATGCTGGCAAGCCCGTTGAGGCCACCATCGTGGGCCGGGCACCTGAGTACGATTTGGCCGTGGTGCGTTGGGGTCGAGCCGCAGGTGGGGGCAGCCCTCTGACGGTGACCGACATTCAACCCATCCCGTTAGGTGACAGCAAAAGCATCCGCATTGGGCAACGTGTGTATGCCATCGGCAATCCTTTTGGGCTGCACCGCACCATGACGCAGGGCATCGTCAGTGCGCTGGACCGGGAACTGCCCACCACCAGTTCTCGCGAGGTGTTGGGCGTGATCCAGACCGATGCCGCCATCAACCCAGGCAGTTCTGGCGGGCCGTTGCTTGACAGTGCCGGGCGCTTGGTCGGGGTGAACGCAGCCATTCGACCGGGTCAGGGTGGCTTTGCCGGGATCGGATTTGCCATTCCTGTCGATTTGGTGAACCGTATCGTGCCCGCCTTGATCGCTCGGGGGAAGGCACCGCTTCCGGGCATCGGTGTCACGCCGATGCGGCCTGACATTGCTGCCCGTGCGGGCATTGCCGGCATTGTGCTGGCAGATGTGGACCCGCAAAGCCCTGCGGCGGACGCTGGCTTGATGCCGTTTAACAAGCGCACGGGCGAATTGGGGGATGTCATCACGGCAGCCAATGGTCGACCTGTGGTCAGCATGACCGGCTTGGTCAGCGAGATGGAGCGCACGGGTATCAACAACACCCTGGAGCTCACGGTGCAGCGCAATTTTTACCCGAACCAGCAACGCGAACGTCAAGTGAAGGTCAAAGTGATTGACTTGCGCCGCTGACCTGCGGAGGTGGTTCCTCCCAGGTCAATCGACCGTGGGATGACTCATTCAACTGTGACATCCACTGCGGGGCGAGATGGTGTGGAACGGCCACGTGAAAATGAACGAGGTCGCCGTGACTGATTTCAAGGCAAGGCGATGACATGCGTTCGAGGGCATGTCGCAACATGCCTTCAAGGGCGTAAGGGGCACTGAACCTCAAATGCTGCAGCTTGATTTTTTCGGTTTTTTCTGCAACCAACAAGGCTTGTGCCACGCAGTCGGTGTAGGCCCGCACCAAGCCGCCTGCACCGAGCTTGATGCCTCCAAAGTAACGCACCACGGTTGCCAACACGCCGTCCAAGTCATGGTGTCGCAACACTTCAAGCATGGGGCGCCCCGCCGTGCCACTGGGCTCGCCATCGTCCACTGCCGCTGATTGGCCACCCGCCATGAGTGCCCAGCACACATGCACGGCCCCAGGATGTTCGAGCCTCAAGGCCTCAACCATCGCCTGAGCCTCATCACGGTCGGCCACCGAGCGCACGCAGCCTATGAAACGACTTTTGCGGATCAGCAGATCACTGTGGGCAGGTGAGGCAATGGCGTAGGGCATGGTGAGCCCTGGAAGGTTATCAGAAGCGCCAGCCCAAACCGATGCCGAACAGCACAGGGTCAACCTTGAAGGTACCAATGTTGGCACCGCCAGCGGACACCTTGGTACCGATGTACACCTTTTTCAGGTCCAAGTTCAGGTACAGGTTGCCAGACACAGGGATGTCAACGCCAACCTGCAGTGCACCGCCAAAGCTGTTGCGTTCGATGTCTGCCCCGCCATTCAAAATGTTTACGCTCGAGAATCGCGTGTAGTTGAGCCCTGCACCCACATAAGGCTTGAAGCCTGGGGCGTCAAAGTGGTACTGTGCCAACAGCGTAGGGGGCAAGTGACTCAGTTCGCCAATAG
>CAZHDP010000348.1:0-4014 GCA_964531605.1 uncultured Burkholderiaceae bacterium
TGCAACAACAACGGACACTGCCGCAAATTTGATGCTGGCACCATGTGCCCCAGCTACCGCGTGACGCGTGAGGAAAAGCACCTGACGCGCGGCCGTGCCAACACCTTGCGCTTGGCGTTGTCGGGGCAGTTGCCCGGAGGCGCCCAAGGCGTCGAGGGCTTCACCAGCCCCGAGGTGGCCGAAGCTTTGGACTTGTGCGTGGGCTGTAAAGGCTGCAAGCGCGATTGCCCCACCGGTGTGGACATGGCCAAGATGAAGGTGGAGTTCACCCACCACTACAAAGCGCGCCATGGCCACACGCTCAAAGACAAATTGATTGCACACCTGCCCGACTACGCGCACTGGGCCAGCCGCTTCGCGCCTTTGTTGAATTTGCGCGACAAACTGCCGTTGATGGCCAAGCTCTCTGAACAGGTGCTGGGCTTGTCCGCGCAGCGCAGCTTGCCGCAGTGGCAAAGCCAGCATTTTTTCAACCCAAGCCCGAGTGCGGCACAGGGTGCCACCCGCGAAGCCGTGTTGTCGGCGGCCAAGCCTGTGGTGCTGTTTGTGGATACGTTCAACGGCTACTTTGAGTCAGACAACGCAAGATCAGCCCTCAAAGTGCTTGAATCCGCAGGTTATACGGCGTTTGTTGCTAGCAAAAAAGTAGCAGATGGCAAACATTTGTGCTGTGGGCGAACCTACCTGGCCGGTGGTCGAGTGGACTTGGCCCGAGCCAAAGCACAAGAACTGATCGAGCATTTGCTGCCGTTTGCACAAAAGGGCATTGCCATCGTGGGTCTGGAGCCGTCGTGCTTGCTCACGTTGCGGGACGAGGCCTTGCAATTCGGGTTGGGTGAGTCCGCGCATGTGGTGGCGGGGCAAGCGTTGCTGTTTGAAGAGTTCTTGGCCCGCGAAGCCGCACTGGGCAAGTTGGACGCGTTGAAGGGGCAGCTCAAACCCCTCGGCAAGCCCTTGCTGCTGCACGGACACTGCCATCAAAAGGCCTTCGGTGCCGTCAGCCCCATTTTGGACGTGCTGAAGCTGATCCCCGGTGCGCAGCCTGAGCTGGTCGAGTCCAGCTGCTGTGGCATGGCCGGCAGCTTTGGTTACGAGGCCGAGCACATCGGCGTGTCACAACAGATGGCGGAGCTCAGCTTGTTGCCCGCACTGCGCAAACAAGCCGATGCCGTGTTGGTGGCCGATGGCACGAGCTGTCGACACCAGATTCACGATGGGCTCAAAGACGGCACAGGCCGTCAAGCCGTGCACGTGGCCCGTTTGCTGGCCGATCAGCTGGCATGAGACCCAGTCATGGGCCCAAGCTCTCAGCGTCAGAGCTTGTCCAGCAGGTTGTTACTGCCGCCGCGGTAATCGTTGCGGTTGCGGTTGCGCAATGAATCTTGGTACACGTCTCGTGGCGTGTTGCCGTCTGCGTCGCGCAAGGTGCGGGGTGCACCTGCGGCCAGCAAGGTATCGACCACGGTGATGGACCGGTTCATGGTGGCCAGGTGCAACGGCGTTCTCCCCTTTTTGTCCTGTGCGAACACCGACGCGTTGTTGCGGATCAGCTCGGCTGCAATTTCGTTGTTGCCCTTGCTGGCCGCGTAGTGCAGGGCCGTGCGTTGCCCGCTGTCGAGGATGTCAATGGGCATGCCCACACTCACCAACACGGGGATGGATTTGACGTTGGCGTAGTGCATGGCCGTGGCACCGTCGGGCGTGACGGCGTTCAAGTCCAGCCCTTTGGCCATCAGCAGTTTCAACACTTTCTCGTCCATTCCCCCTTCTGCCGCGATGTGCAGCAGCGTCAAGCCGTCACGGCTGCGCTCCATGGGGTCGAGACCCAGAGACAAGAAGTAGTCCAAACGGTCAAAGCGGGGCACTTTGGCCACCTGCTGCAACAGCGTGCGGTCTTTGACCATGCCAACATTTTTGGGGTCGGCGCCGTTTTTGATGATCCACTGCAAGGCCGCCAAGCTGGCCGTGGGCGCCGCGGTGTACAGCAGCCGATTCATCGTGGATTGGGGGTTCTTCTTGGCAATGTCGGCCAGCGATTTGCTGGACGTGGGGTTGTCAATCAGCCCCTCGGTGATGAACAGCTCCATCAGCTCGGCGCGGATGGGTTCGATTTCTTTGCGTTCTTTGCCGCCTGAAGAGCACCAGGCGATGAAGCTCACGATCAGGATGGTGGGGATCAACCGGAAGAGAAACAGCCTGACCCGTGATTCGGAGGAATCCATTTATTTGTGCTTTTTAAGGTATGCCGCAAGGTACTCCAATTCGTCCAAACAACCTTGTTCGGTTTGTCCCAGTACGAATTTCTCCACTTGAGCGCCCACAAAAGGGATGCTCGCCTTGCATTGGTGTTCGATTTTATAGAGGCAGCCTTTGCCTGCTGGCCTCAATTCAAATTGAGCGGAAATTTTCACGGGTTTGCCGGCAATCGTCATCGCCAGCGTACCGGTGTAACCCTCTGCATCGGGCGTCCATTGTTCGGTCAGTTCAATGTCCGCTTCAGGACTCATCAGTTTGGCCAGCACCGGTGGCAACTCTCGCGTTACGCGGCGCTTCATCGTGACGGTCACCACGCCCGCTTTTTTTGCGGCCTTGCAAGTGGCGCTCTCTTCGCCCATGGCCGCGCTGCGCGCTTCCAGCCACTTGCCGTTGGTCAGCAGGGCAAAAACGGTGTCTACGGGGGCGGTGTATTTGTGTTCCATTTCATGCTCCTGAGGTGACTGAGTGGGGTGCAAGCAAAGGCCAAGTGCCAAGTCGCTGCGTCAAGGCAGCGGCGCCGGTTTGGCCAAGTAGCTGGCGGACAAGCGCTTGAATTGCCCGCCATCGGTGGTGATGGTGGTTTGTGACGTGTGTCCTGGGCTGAACACGGCCCCGATGCCGCCGGCTGCCGCTATCTCGGCCCCGTGGCTCAAAAAGTAAGACACCCGGTTGTCTCTGAACGCTTGATGGCTGCCACCGGGGACAGGGCTGTTCACCCCCAACGGGGTTTGCCACCACAGCAAAGGCAAGCCCATGGCTTCAAAGTAAGTGCGAGCCAACGCGAAATGTTCTTTGAAATTGGGTGATGTGGCGTTGGTGTCGTCCCACCGCTTGGCATCGGTGGCCCGGTTGCAATTGGCCGCAGCGTTGCGGGCTTCCATGCAGCCGATGTCACGGTCCAGTGTCTGCATGACGGCAAAGTCCGCCTTGTCGGCGCCAATGCGCTTCATGTAAGCGAGCTCGGTGGCCGCCACGTCCGGAAAATAGGAAGGCGGAAAGCCCACGTAGGCGTTGGGCGCGTGTTTGCGGGCCATCTGCACCAAGCAGCCGGCGATGCCCACCACATCGTCGGTGAGGTTGCTGCAGTCACCGCTGGCCATCGTGACGTGGGCAAAGTGTTTGCTCGGGTCTTTTTGGATGCGCTGGGTGTAGCCCCAGAAGTCAGGTTCAAAGTTGACCAATGCAGGTTTGCCGTAGGCCCTGAGACGCGTGAACAGCGTGCGCACGTTGTCCCAGTATTGCTTCATGAAGGTCATGTCGCGCAGGCCTGAGAGGTTGTTCTCACCGTTGCTGGCCATTTGGTACAAGGTGAACATGGGCACAGCGCCAATGCAGTCGGCGTTGGCCGCTACTTTGGGGATGTACGCGCCGCTGGGGCTGTTCCAGCTGATCCAAGATTGCGGCCCTACGCCATTGATGTACTGGTCGTAGATATCCACTTTGATGTCTTGCCGCTGGATCAGGCTGAAGTCCACCGTGCCCAAACCGATCAACACCCGAGGCGGCAAACCCAGTGCGGCGCTCAGTGCGGCCGGGCGCTGGTTGAGTGGCAACTGCGCCATGGGCGTTTTGCTGGGCTTGCTCACCCCCGTTGCAGCCCCCATGGCGGACGCCGGGCAGCCCGGGGACCCTGTGGGTGGCGCCGCCATGGCCGTTGATGCCAAGCCTGCGCTAAGCAACCCGAGCAGGGCCATCCCGACAGGCTGCCAGAGAGGCCACCAGAAAGGCTGGTTGTTGGTGCGTGGCACCAAACGGTTC
>CAZHDP010000349.1:0-4012 GCA_964531605.1 uncultured Burkholderiaceae bacterium
GTCAGCCGTGCGAGGGTGGGCCTTGAGCGCTGCACAAATCTGATGGCCGTTCATCCCTGGCATCAGCACGTCCAGTAACACCAAGTCAGGTTGGTGCTGCTGGCACAACACCAATGCGCGCTGTCCGGTGGTGGCCATCAAGACCTGGCAGTCACGTTCAAAGATCCGGTACAGGGATTGAATGTTGACGGCTTGGTCATCAACGACCAACACCCGTGGTCGGCGCGCAGGCGACGAAGATTTGCTGGAAATCAGGTCACCCATCTGAGAGGTGCTGAGGCTCATGGTGCAATGCTTTCCAACAATCGATGACAACAGTGTGCGGCGTCGTCAAACGCCAAGGTGTCCATGGCCTGGCGCAACGCGGCCCACCCAGGGTTGTCCCCCACGGCCCCTTGTTGCTGCAACTGCTCGTACACCGCGAACGCCTGCATGTCGGACGCTTCCAACAAATGGCCCAGGTGCTTCAACGCTGCCTTGACCTGTTCGACAGGCACCGTGGGTGAGGCAGGCGTCACCGCTTCACTGGCTTGGCTGGCCACCAACCCATTCGCCAGGCGTTGCAAGGGCACGATCGCGGCTTGGCAAGCCAGTCGCAACCGGCGAACCAACGCAAACCGGTCCACGGCCGCCCCATGCGACAACAAGACTTGCTCTTCGTTGGCGAACAGGGTGGCCAATGCCCCTGCACTGACCATGCCTGCCATGCCTTTGAGGGAGTGCACGGTCAGGTGAAGGTGGCTGTCGGAGAACCTGTCCTGGTCAGCGATGTCGGTTTCCAGCAGGTCGCCCTCGTCGGACAAAGCAAACCAGGCTTTCAGGTCACGCACAAAGCCTCTCAACAGGTGGTCATAGATGTCCAGACGCCCCCCCATGCGGACCATGGCATCGCTCAGATCAATGCCTGCCGCGTCGGCTATTTGCTGCACTGCCGCCCTGTGGGCCGGCTCAGGCAAGGCTTGGGCGAGCCCCTCCGCTGCCGTGCTGGCAGGCATGACCAACGGCTTGTCCGTCTGAGGCAAATAGCGCTGGAGCACCGCCACCAAATGGTGGATGTCAAACGGCTTGCCCACGTGGTCGTTCATGCCCGCCTGTGCGCTCTTGACCCGGTCTGACGGCATGACATTCGCCGTCATCGCGATGACCGGCAATTCCTCGGCGGACAACAAATTGCGAATATGGTGCGTGGCGGTATACCCGTCCATCACGGGCATTTGGATGTCCATCAGCACCACATCGAACGGCGGGGATGCCTTGCCAATGATGTCCAGGGCGTGGGCACCGTTGTCGGCCAGGGTGACCACGGCACCCCGCGCGCTGAGCAACTCGTTGACCACCTGTTGGTTGTTCTGGTTGTCTTCGGCCACCAGAATCCGCATGCCCCACAACTGCTTGGCTTCTTCGGTGGGGGCACCTGCTGAGGGCGAGGCTTGGGGACCCAAGAGTGCTTCGCTCAGGGCCTCTTGGAGCATCGACGCGATGACCGGCTTGACCAGGACCCCGTCAAACAAGCGGCCACAGTCTGGGTGCTGCCGCATGGCCTCTTCGTGGGCATAACTGGGCACCATGACGACCACGGCCAGCGGTGCGGATGACGCCGCTTGACGCAACTGCTGACCCGTCAACCAACAAGACTGTCCGTCCACCTGCCAGTCCAACACCACCACCCGAAAGGGCTGTTGCGCTGCGCTCTGCGACGTCAGGGCCGACAGGGCCGAGGGCATGTCGCCCGCGGCCTGCACGGCCCAACCCAAAGACACCGCCTGGCGCCGCAACACCTGCAGGGCCATGGCATGGGATTCGATCAGCAGCACGTTGACAGGTCCCCCGTCAAGGGGTGGGAGACGTGGCGGGGCTTGGTGAGAATGGTTCGAGGGGAGGTGCAAGGGCATCTCGAAGTGGAACCGGCTTCCTTGGCCCAGCGTGCTCTCCACCCCCAACTGCCCGCCCATGAGTTGGACCAGTCGCTGACTGATCGCCAGGCCCAGGCCGGTGCCACCGAACCGTCGGGTGGTCGAGGCTTCTGCCTGGGTGAAGCCCTCGAAGATCATGGCGACTTTGTCGGCCGCAATGCCGATGCCCGAGTCTTGTATCTCGAACTGCACCCTCGCGACGTCGTCAGCATGGCTCAACAAACTGATGCGTAAAACCACTTCCCCCGCATCAGTGAATTTGATGGCATTGCCACACAAATTGATCAGCACTTGCTGCAAGCGTTGATCGTCACCCACCCAATGCTGTGGCAAGTCCTCGTCGATGTCGAAGATCACCTCGATGGATTTGTCGGCCACGTTGCCCGCCAGGATGACCGCCAAACCACGCAGCAACCCGTCCATGCTGAAGGGCCGGGGATCCAGCTCCAATTTGCCAGCCTCCACTTTGGAGAAATCCAAAATGTCATTCACCAGGCCCAGGAAGGAACGCGCAGCAACGTTGATTTTGTCGGAATAGTCTTTTTGCCGCTCTGACAAGTCCGTGGATTTCAGCAAGGTGATCATGCCCAAAATGGCGTTCAGGGGCGTGCGAATCTCATGGCTCATGTTGGCCAAAAATTCGCTCTTGGCACGGTTGGCCTGTTCGGCGGCGTTCTTGGCCTCGGCCAACGAGACCTCGATGGTTTTCCGGTCTGTGATGTCGGTCTGGATGGAGATGAATTGCAAGGGCTCACCGCCAACGCCATTCAATGGAACAATCGTCGCGTTGACCCAATATGGGCGGCCCTGCTGGCTTTGGTTACACAGGTCACCATGCCAAACCAAGCCTGCACAAATGTCTCGCCACATGGCCCGGTAAACAGCCGGGTCCTGCAGCCCGGATTTCAACAGACGGTGATTTGCGCCGATCAATTGACCCCGGTCATAGCCACTGATAGCGCACAACCGGTCGTTGGCATAGGTGATGTTGCCCTGCACATCAGCAATGCTGACAATGGCATGCTGGTCCAGCGCAAATTTTTGCAGGTCTAAGGCCTTGCGGCTGATCTCGCGCTCTCGCACCAAGGTGGCCGTTCGGTTGAACATCTCAAGCACGCGCCGAATTTCAATGGGGGCATCGTCGGCGATAGGCTCATCGGTGCCAGGGCCACCCAATTGCAATGGGCGTTCCATTGTGCGCAAGTGGTCGAGGCTGCGCAGCCATCGGTTGAGCGAGGCATAGGTCACCAGCATGCCCACAGCCAAGCAAACCAAACTCAGCATCACGGCCATGGAAGCCACGGACCAAATGCCTGACGCGACTTTGTGAGCGTCATAGTGCAGGCGCAAAACCCCATAGTCCCGACCACCGACATTCACAACGCGGTTGATGTCATACAAGCGCCCTTGCACCCAACGCAACACCCAGTCCGGCGCAGACAACATGCCCTCGGGCGCATCCCAACCCGAGCTTTCAATGGTGACGTAGCCGCCCTGCAGGTCAATGAACGAGGCTCTGCGAAACAAGGACCCGTCCACGCTGCGTGCCAGCGTTTGACGCACCGTGTCATAGTCGCCAATGACCACGCTGTCGGTCAATCCCTTGTGAATCAACTCGACCATGGCCACTGCGTCGCGTTGAGGGTCATTCAGTTGCTGCTTGATCTCGTGCAGCAAAAACACCGTCACACCCAGGGCCGTGAACACCAACAAGGTGGCGCTGTAAAGCGCAAACATCCTGTGGATCAAGGACTGGGGTAGCAGGCGGCTCAACCCCGTTATCAGCAAAGGTTTGCTGTTTCGGGCAAACTGATCGATTGCTGATCTAACGAATGGCCAATGAAATTTCATTAAATCGTTTTAAATTGCAAAAATGATAACTTGTTTATCATGCAATGACAATCTCACCCTGAGAATACCCATACACTTCTGCATGTGAGCAACGATTCGTCCATCGAATGTCTGTGTCCAGCCCCGAAACCAGCCGTCCCAGCAACGTTGACATTGCCACCGACCTAGGTGACACGCGATGGCACCGCAGTACGCGTTTGTTTTGGGTCATCGCACTGGCCCTGGTCTGTTTAGCCTGGTGGCATTCC
>CAZHDP010000350.1:0-2315 GCA_964531605.1 uncultured Burkholderiaceae bacterium
TTGTCAGGACAACGGGTCCGCAGCCTGCCGTTCTTCCCCAACGCCACCATGGGGGACTGAGATGCAATCCCTTCAGACAACATCCACCAGAGCTTTGCAACCGTTGAGTTGGCTGGTGGCAGCCACCTTGGCGACGGCTTGCGGTGGCGCAGAGGAATCACCCACCACCAACTCACGCGCTGACAGCAACCAACCCTTAGCCTTGGTACAGCCTCAACCCGTGGGACCGGGCTCGGTCAATACCGAGGATCGACCATCGGGCCAGCCTCCGTGGCGATGATTTTCAAGTAAGGCGGGGCTGGTTGAACATGCGTCACAAACGTTTTTGTCGCCGCCCTGCCCCCAACACCATGACACACATCAACCCGAACAAGCCCAGGCCAGAAAGCGATGGAACGACAGCGGGTTGTGGAGGTACGACGGGCGCGGCAGGCACCACCGCGGGCGCATCCACGTTGAGCAAGTCAAACGCCCACGCATTGGTCCTTCCAGCAAATGCAACCGCGACAGTGCCGGTGAAACCATCCGTCAAATTGGCACCTGCAGGAAAATTGTCAAACTGCATGATGGCCACTTTGTAGCTGCCTACAGGCAAGGCGACCTGGAGATACGTGTCGTATCGACTGCCATTGATGTCTGCTGGCACGTTGACGCCGCCGTCATCGTTGACTGCCAAGACAGCACCTGAAACACCGTCATAAACCGCCAAAATGGGATCGAAGCCGCCCCTTGGGATGATATTGCCTGCCGAGTTGAGCCCGCCGGCATAAGAATAAGTGCGCAGCGTCACGGTTTGGGGCACCGACAGCGCGAACGTGAAAACTGAACCGCGTTGTCGGTTGCAAACGTTCCGGTGTAAGACGCATTGGCAGCGAAACCTGAACCAGCATGCAACGACAACAGAACAGAAGCACACCGCACAAACCAAGACCAACTGCGCGGCCAAGACCAACCCTGATCACAAAGTACCATTTTTCCTCCCTCTTTTTTTCTTCTGTCACGTGAGGGCCTCTACCCTCCGGCAAAACACAGCGCACCTTGATTTTTGAATGCGTTCTTGTGTTTTGCCACACAGCTCTTGTATTGTATAACAATACCATCATCATGGTTTGTGCAGCAATACAAGGCCCAGCTTGGGCAGGCATGCGGTCAAATCATCTGCATGAAAATTGGTGTCGCCGTACGAGTGTTGCGCATGCGAAAATCGTTGACGCAAGATGCACTTGCAGACGCGGCGCACACGTCAAAATCCAACATCTCTAACTTGGAACGTGATGCACAGGGCTACAGCCCTGTTTTGCTCAGCAAACTTGCTGAAGCTTTAGGTGTTCAGGTGTCCGAAATTTTTGCGACAGCCGAGAGACTCTTGGCCAATGACGGGATGACAAACCGTCTTTTGGTGCAGGAAAGCATTCCCACATATGCCCATGCAGTTGAGCTCAAAAGCCGCGCCGACGCCAGCGAGCTTGCAAGCCGATCACAAATGGAACCGTCCAAGCGCGAAATGCTGGACCGGTGGGATCAACTGACGTTGCGCCAGCAAGAAGCCTTGCTGGTCTGGTTGCGCGCATGGAGCACGCAGTGACACCGCATTGACCTGCATCAGTCAGGCAGTCCCAAATAAACACCTTGCTGTACCAAACGCTGTTGAAGAGTGGGCACGTCGACGTGCCGGGGTATTTGGTCATGGCTGATCGCCATGGCAGCTGCCGTACCCGCAGCCTGCCCCATCACAAAACAGGCCCCTGACACACGGGCGGCCGATTGCCCCATGTGGGTCATGGAGGCACAACGCCCCGCAACGAGTAAGTTGTCCAGCCCCAGAGGCAAAAGCATGCGGTATGGCAGGTGGTTGAACCCTCGGCAATGCGGGATGTTTTGCCATTTGAAGGCGATGTTGCCGGCCACGTGCTCTTCAATCATCCAGCCGTTCACACCAATGGTGTCGTCAAAGCTGGCACAGGTCAGCACGTCTTGCTCGGTGAGTTGGTAGTCCCCCAACACGCGTCGGGTTTCCCGCACGCCGACCTGAGGGGCGATCTCTAGCAGATAAGACTGCTCAAAACCAGGGGCGAACTCACGCAAAAACCGCATGAAGGATGCGATCTGCTCACGCCCTTGCAGCTCTGCCGCGCTGAGTTGGGCAGCATCGGTGGCGTCCACGGGACTGCCATCGGGGTTGGCCAGTTGCGTGACGTTGGCCCGCCACTCGGTGGGGTTCTTCTGCGGGCGGATGATGGGCGTCTTTCGGGCGAAGCGGTGGCCGAGCTTTTCCGCCTCATCCAACCATTGCCCAAAGTGGTAGTAGGCGTCGC
>CAZHDP010000350.1:2325-4011 GCA_964531605.1 uncultured Burkholderiaceae bacterium
AGCCAGCGCGAACGGAATCAACGCCATTGACCCTGAACATGGTGGACGGGTACATCATGTCGTGCCCCGTAGTGCCTTTTTCGAAAGGTGCACCTGCGTGCATGGCCAGGTCGCCATCGCCTGAGCCATCGATGAACACGCGGGCACGCACGGCGAAGCGTCCTGATTTGGTCTCGATCAGCAGGGCATCAACCGTTGTGGCATCACGCATCACCACACCCACCGCCTGGGCATGGAACAACAGTTGGGCACCGCTGGAGACCACCACGGCATCGGCCGCCAATTTGAAAGCGGCGTTGTCGTAGGCTTGGGCCGCGATTTTGCCGCCAAACAGCACATGAGGCTCACTCAAGCCACCCAAGTCTCGCAAGCGGCCCAACACGTCGTCGGCCACGCCATGCACGACTTGCTGGATGTCGCCAAAGACGTTCGCATGCAGGCCGCAGAAGTTGGTCACACCAGCCGCGGTGCCCATGCCGCCCAGAAAGCCATACCGCTCGACCAACAGGGTCGAACACCCGTTGCGCGCTGCGCTGGCCGCAGCGGCCATGCCCGCCGGCCCGCCCCCCAGCACCACCACGTCAAACTCACCCCATACGGGGGTTTGCCGACTGGGCTCGGTCAGGCTGGCTGCAACAGAAGATGCCGATGAATGGCGTGAAGGGAGGCCTGGGGTCATGGTGAAGACAGGGTCAGTGTCTTCACAGTTTAAGCGGCCGTGAGTTTGAACACCTGTACCGCCTCAATCAAACGATGCGCTTGCTCGCGCATGCTTTGCGCTGCGGCGGCGGATTCTTCCACCAACGCTGCATTTTGAATGGTGGTTTGCTCCAGGCTCACCACAGAGCGGTTGATGTCGTCCATGCCCGAGGTTTGCTCTTGGTTGGACATGCGAATGCCATCGACCAACACACTGACGCGCTGAACTGCGTCAACCACTTGCTGCATGGTGTCGCCCGCCTGAGAGACCAGTTGCCCGCCCGCACTGACTTTGTCGACAGAGTCGTTGATCAACGTCTTGATTTCTTTGGCGGCTTCTGCAGACCGTTGCGCCAAGGCACGCACCTCAGAGGCCACCACCGCAAAGCCACGGCCTTGTTCACCCGCCCTTGCGGCTTCGACGGCGGCATTCAGCGCCAGGATGTTCGTCTGGAATGCGATGCCATCAATCACGCCCGTGATGTCGCCAATGCGGTGCGACGACTCGCTGATTTTGCCCATGGTGTTGACCACTTGCAAAACGATTTCATTGCCATGCGAGGCTGTCTGGGCGGCTGTGGACGACAGCTGACTGGCCTCGGACAAAGCGTTGGCACTTTGCGTCACAGAATTGTTGATTTCACCGGTTGCAGCCGCGGTACGCTGCAAATCTGCAGCGGTTTGCTCCGTGCGCTGCGACAGGTCGTTGTTGCCCGAGGCGATTTCGCTGGCCGCGACCTCCATGCTGTGGGCCGCTTCTTGCACCATGCCCACCATGCGGCGAAGGTTCTCGGTCATGGTGCCCATGGCTTGCATCAATTGACCGACTTCATCATGGGCTTTGGCGGCGATGGTTTGGCTGATGTCACCGTCGGCAATCGCCTGCGCCACCCGGATGGCTTTGTTCAAGCTTCTCACGATGGAGCGCGAAATGCTGCGGGTCAGCACCAACGTCAAGACCAAGGCCAGCAGCATCATGGAAGACAG
>CAZHDP010000351.1:0-4009 GCA_964531605.1 uncultured Burkholderiaceae bacterium
ATCCTCATTTAGCGGGCTTTCAATGGGCTGCTTTCCAGGCAAACCAAAAGCCTGTGAACAGCAGCAAGAAGCAGACAACGATGTGCAGTGCACGCACATTGGCTTTGCGGGCAAGCAGCTGTCCAGCCAGCGAACCCACCAGCAAGATCAATCCCAGCGTACAGGCCAACATCAGGTCTTGTGTGCCAGACGCCGCATGGGCTGCTGTTGCACTCAAGGCCACGGGGAGTTGAATGGCCTGTGCACAGGCCAAGGTCAAGGCAAAGGGCTGTCGCCACAGCATCATGAGGGGGATCAACATCACCGGCCCACCTGTACCTGTGAGGCCAGACCCTGTGCCCACCAGAAAACCGATGGCCGCCAAAGACCGGGCGGACAGCGCTGGTCGGTCGGTCGCGTGGGCTTGCACCGGCATCAGACCTTTGAGCGCGCTGCCGATGGCCAAGGTGGCCAGCGCGGTGAAGACCCATTTCGTGTCCACGCTGTGGACCAGCATTCCCCCCAACAATGCACCTGGGGTCGCACCAGCAATCAGAAACCAGAGTTTCCGCGCTCCCACCGTTGGCGCACGTCTCAACCACCACAGTGCTGCCAAGGCCGGGAAAGCAAAGGCCAACGACGAGGCGGCCACGGCTTGCGTCAGTGGAACGCCCTCCAGTTGGGTCAACGCAGGAACCAGCAGCACCCCGCCAATGCCCGTGGCACCAATCAGGCCGCCGGCCAGCAAGACTGCAAATGAACTGGCGAGGCCCATCATGCCGACTTACTCGGCTTTGATGTTGGCGCGGGTCACCACGCCTTGAATCAGTTGGCGCTCTCGTGTCAGGTACTCCGCGAACTTGGGTCCACTGACCGCGATGGGCTTGTTGCCAATCTCTATCAACTTGCGCACGATTTCAGGGTCTTTCGTTGCAGCATCAATGCCTTTGATCAACGCAGAGACGATGGGCTCGGGAAGGCCCGCAGGGGCCAACATGCCGAGCCAGGACTCCACATCAAAATCCCGCAGATCGGCAGTTTCAGAAAGGCTAGGCACCTCTGGCAGGGTGCTCCAACGTGCTTTACCGGTGACCCCGAAGGCCTTGACTTTGCCGTCTCGAATGAACGGCAAGGCCAAGCCCAAAGGCAACACGGCCAAATCAACTTGTCCACCTGCCACATCAGTCAACACCTGTGGCCCCGATTTGTAGGGCACGTGCAAGATGTCCACATTGGCACGTTGTTTGATCAATTCACCCGTCACGTGCAGTGAAGTGCCAACGCCATCGGTTCCGAAGGTCAGCTTGCCTGGCATGGCCTTGGCTACCTTGATGAGCTCGGCGGTGGTTTTGGGCTCGAGTGTGGTGCGACCGATCAGCACGAAGGGGCCAATGGCCACAGTAGACAAAGGCACAAAGTCTTTGAACGTGTCATAGCGAACAGCCGAGGGCGCAACCAATGGCGCCACGTTCAAGGGGCTGGCCACGGCAAACAAGAGGGTGTACCCGTCGGCAGCAGAGCGTGCAGCCTTCTGTGTGCCGATGGTGCCTGCCGCGCCTGCGACGTTTTCAATCACGATGCTTTGCTTGAGAGCTTCTGCAATTTTGGGCATGACCAATCGTGCCGTCGCGTCCACCCCGCCGCCTGCTGAGAACGGCACAATCACCGTGATGGGTTTGGCAGGCCAGGTTTGTGCGGTGGCCTGCAAGGCCAACAAGCCCAGACCAGCGATGGATGTCTTCAACAACGTGCGGAGTTTCATGATCAGCGATCCTTTCAGGGTAAGCGTCTTTGCACCAGGACAGTGCCACTATACTTGTTATGACAAGTTGAGACAATGATGCAAAACATGTGCCATGTTTGACGCTGGACCTATCCCCGACCGATGATGGATGTTTCTCTTCCGCTCTATGCCAAGCTGCGCGACAGCCTGCGCGCCAGCATCCTCGACAAGGTGCTCAAGCCTGAGGAGAAGCTGCCGTCTGAGAGCCAATTGGCGTTGATTCACGGGGTGAGCCGCATCACCGTTCGGCAGGCGTTGAGTGACCTCCAAAACGAGGGCTTGATTGTTCGACAGCAGGGCAAAGGTGCCTTCCTGTCATCGCCCAAGCGGGCCAGTCAGAGTCTGGACCGTCTACAAGGGTTGGGCGAGGCACTGTCTGCGCAAGGCCATGCCGTTCATGGCAAGCGCTTGCAGATGAAGCGTGTGCGAGCGCCAGCGGGCGTGAGTGACTGCTTGGGATTGCCCGCAGCCCAAGAGGTCTGGCACATGGTGTCGCTCCGTTACCTCGACCGTGCCCCCATTTCGGTGAACAGCTCCTACTTTCCACTGCCCTTGGGTGAGCGACTGGCCCGCCTGGACTTGTCTGGACGCGATGTGATTGACGTGCTTGAAAAAGATCTGGGCAAGGTCATCATCGCGGCCCAATTGGAAATCAGTGCGGTGGCCATGCCTGCCCGTGAAGGACGCTGGCTCTTGGTCAGCCCAGGTGCGCCCGCATTGCGGGTTCAGCGGGTGTTGTGCGATGCCTCTGACGCACGTTTGCAGGTTGAGACGGTCACCTACCGTGCAGATGCGTTCAGCTACAAGTTGAATCTGGCACGCTAGCTAAAGCTGTGGGCTAGGTGTTCGTCATGCAAGAAAAAAGGCACCCTTTTCAGAGGGTGCCCAAATCACCTTGGAGAATGGTTTGAACTGCCGAACCGGGCTCAAAAACTGTGGCGGATACCGAAATCGTAGCCAGATGACGAGCCACCTGCCGATGGTGTGGGCCCGGCGTCTACGCCCGCGTTGACAGGCAGCGCCATGCCATTTTTGTTGTTGATTTTGGCGTAAGTCACGTAGATCGCGGTGCGCTTGGACAGGTTCTTGACATAACCAATCGCCAGTTTGTCGGCCTTTCCGTTGGCGGCATCGTTGCGGCTCATCCGTGTGTAGCCTACCGGGATGTAGTCACCACCCACAGGAATCCATCCGCCCAACTGCATGTGTGTTGCTTTGGTTCCGCCACCGAGTGCCGCCGTGGGCAGGCCAGTTTTTTGACTTCCCCACATGAACATCAGGTTGATGGCCTTCAAGTCATACGATGCGCCCAAATTCGACTGAACGTAATTGCCCGCAGCAGCCGAAGTGGTGGTTCCTGTCGCCACATTCGCGCCCCAACCGGGAGCGCCGTAGCCCAGCCTGGCACCGTAGTATTTACCGTCTGAGGATGTGTTGGTACCGCTGGCGTTTTCACCCAAAGCGTACATGGCCTGACCGTAAAAACCTTGGCATTGTGGTGTGGAGCACCCTGGTGTGAAGTAACCGATGCTGTTGGATGCACGGAACACCGTGACGGTGCTGCCTTGGCTGGTGATGCCCCCCAGGCCCACACCTACGCGGAATGGGTCGTACACAAAGAGATTCCAGAAGGACGGGGTGTAGTCGCGGCCCAGTCGTATCTCACCCCAGGCGCCGCCCAGCCCAACGGTTGATTTTCGGTTAAAGGTCAACCCACCCGCGGGAATGTTGCCACTGGCTTGGTTGTTCGTGTTGGTGCTTTGGCCCGCACCCGAATCGTTGTTGAACCCCGCCTCCAGGTCAAATGCAACCCAGGCGCCGCCACCGAGGTCTTCTCTGCCTCGAAAGCCAAGGCGACTGTTTTGATTTGCGCCAGTCGCCATCAAGGTTTTAGAGCCTCCGCCATCGGCTTGGTATCGGCTGATCGCCGCATCGAGCACCCCGTACACGGACACTGAAGATTGAGCGAAGCTCGGGGTCACCCCGACCATGGCACTGCACAGAACGATGAGTTTCGTTTTCATTGAAGTCTTTCCTAAGACACGGGTTGGTTGTACAGAGGAGCAGCACACCACAACTGCGGTACGCGCGCATTCCGGGGTTGCGTTGCTTTTTCCTCAACGGGTCAGCGTTGATCTGAAGCCGTTGATTATTCAAAAAGCAAAACCAAATCGTTTATCTATTGACGTCAATCGATTGACTTTGGACGACATCAAGAGAGGTCTGACGACCGGCCATACGGGCCAT
>CAZHDP010000352.1:0-4004 GCA_964531605.1 uncultured Burkholderiaceae bacterium
CCTTGCCCTGTACCGCACGCAAATCCGCGAGATTGCGCTGCGCCACCGCGTCAGTGGTGTGCGGGTGTTCGGCTCGGCACTGCATGGCGACGATACGGCGGACAGCGACCTGGACTTGCTGGTGGAACCTACTGCGCAAACCACGCTGATGGACATTGGCGCCATCCGCTTGGAACTGAAACAGCTTCTGGGCATGGATGTGGATGTGCTCACCCCCAACAGCCTCCCTGCCAGCTTCCGCGAACAGGTGCTGCGCGAGGCCTTGGCCGTATGAGCCGAACACACCCGAGACGAGTCGCAGACTACTTGCAGCACATTCTGGAAGCTGTCTCGAATATTGACGAATACACAGCGGGCATGGACTTGGCCGGTTTCATGGTTGACAGAAAAACCAGTGACGCAGTCATCCGAAACCTGGAGGTGATCGGCGAAGCCTCGAACAACATCACCAAGCATCACCCAGAGTTCGCCATCAGTCACCCTCAAGTGCCCTGGGGTGTTGCCTATGAAATGCGCAACGCGCTGGCACACGGCTATTTCTCAGTGGACCTGACCATCGTCTGGCAAACCATTCAAAACGATTTGCCTGTGTTGGAGCGGCAAGTAGCGGCTTTACGCACCTAAATTGCTACGTTTTTGGTAGCTGCTCGCGCATGCCAGATGCGCGGTAATGGCCGATTTGAAACCTCTCCAGGCACTTCCAGATGGCCTTGGAAACTGCATTGGCATTGCGCCACTGGAAATCAGGCCTGCAGGAGCACAGGCAAGAAAGCTTCGCAGCAAAGCGAAAGCGGACTTCGTTGCACCCCTGCTACCTTCAAACGCTCAACGTTTAAGCGCTCACCGCCTCGGGTGACTTGGTGCTGTAGAAGCTGTGCACGCCCTTGGCCCAGGTTTGGTCCGACATGTTGGGCCAGGTGTCTTTGTCAAAGCCAGGCGCGTTTTTCAACTGGTCTTTGGACACGTCCAGCGTGAAACGTTTGTTGGCCGTGTCCAGGGTCAGCGCGTCCCATGGCACGGCAAATAGTTTTTCGCCCATGCCCAGCACACCGCCGAACGAGAGCACGGCGTAGCTGATTCGACCAGCGGGCACATCCAACATGATTTCTTTGATGTCGCCCAGGTCTTCCTCCTGCCGGTTGTAAACGTCGTTGCCCATCAGGGTGTCGGCCCCCATCAAGCGCGGGCCTGGGCCTTTGCCGTCTGTAGCCGAGTACATGCCGAAATTGTCTTTTTCTACGTAGTTCATCGAGTATTCCTTTGAAGGATTTGGTAGCGCGTCAAATGGCCATCAAGAATGTGATTTCAAAACTTCTTTGGCATCGCCATAGCCCTTTTGAATCTTGCCCTCCGTCTGCAACTTGATGCCCTTGGCTTCCTGCGAGGTGCTGTCCACCAACTTGCCCGTGGCTTGCTGCACCTTGCCAGCGATTTTTTTGGCCTGGCCCTTGATTTGGTCTTTGTTCATGAAATGTCCTTTGGGGTGAAGTGAATGAATGGAATCACAGGCCTGGTTCAGACCCAAGCCCACAGTAACCACGGCCCAGCATTCCCTCTGTGCGCTTCGGCACAGTGGGTCGGCAGCGTTCATTGTGTTGAACCAGTACTCGCTGAGTACCTATCGTGATTCACCTGGCACCCATGGGCGGACTCCCGCCTTAGATTGATTTGGGGAAAAGTGATGGTTTTGATGCCCGTACCTTGCCTGGGATGCGCATCAAAGTGATTGTTCAAGCATTGACCGAGCCTACGGCCTTGTAACGCACGTACAAATGCACGTTGTTTGAACCTTCCCCAGTCGAGACTTCCTTGACCTCAAGGTAGTCTTGCTTGCGCATCAATTTACTGAGTTGAGCAAATCCATAGTTTCGTGGGTCAAATGACGGATTATTTTTGCCCATCTGGCTGCCAACCGGACCCAAGGGTGCCCAGCCATCATCGCGTGCAACAGCCTGAATCGCAGTCAAAACCATCGGACGCAAAGCGGGCAACTGTGCAACTTCCACAACCGGCTTGATAGGTTTATCAACCGGAACCGCCTCCACCGCAGGTTCTTCTGGCTTGTGACGCAGGATCTCTGTGTAGATGAATTTGTCACACGCCGCCACAAAAGGCTCTGGCGTTTTGCGTTCACCAAAACCGTAGACCACTTTGCCCTCCTCCCGGATGCGGGTGGCCAAACGGGTGAAGTCACTGTCGCTGCTGACGAGGCAAAAACCGTCTACCGTGTCATCGTGCAGCACGTCCATCGCGTCGATGATGAGGGATGCGTCGGTGGAGTTTTTGCCGCTGGTGTAACTGAACTGCTGTATCGGCTGAATGGCCATTTTGTGCAGAACCTCTTTCCAGCCCTTGAGGTTGGAAGTTGTCCAATCGCCGTAGGCACGCTTGATGGTGGCCGTGCCGTAGCGCGACACTTCGGCCAGCAGTTCTTGGATGACGGATGCTTGCGCGTTGTCCGCGTCAATCAGCACGGCAAGTTTGGGGTTGGTGTCGGTGGCCATTGGTGTTCTCCCTGTCGTTTGCCTTATCGTACCGCGCGCTATCCTTGGGGTCATGCAAGCCTCATCCATCCTCCACTTCTGGTTTACCGAGCTCACCCCCAAGCAGCACTTCGCCAAAGACGCGGCCTTGGACGACGCCATCCGCACGCGCTTTGGCGCCACACTCGAAGCGGCCGCAAAGTGCGAGCTGTTCGCTTGGCGTGCCACGGCCGAGGGGCGGTTGGCGGAGATCATTGTATTGGACCAGTTCTCACGCAATGTGTACCGCGACACGCCGCGTGCGTTTGCGCAAGACCCTTTGGCGCTGGCCTTGGCGCAAGAGCTGGTGGGCCTGGGGCTTGATGGCGGTTTGCCACTGGCGCAGCGCATCTTTGCCTACATGCCCTACATGCACAGCGAATCGGCGCTGGTGCACACGCAAGCGGTGGCGCTGTTTTCGCAGCCGGGCATGGACTACAACCTGGACTTTGAGCTGCGCCACCAAGCCATCATCACCCGCTTTGGCCGCTACCCGCACCGCAACGCCATCTTGGGGCGCACCTCCACGGCTGAAGAGTTGGCGTTTTTGAGCGAACCGGGGTCTTCGTTCTGAATCGGCTTCAGCACCTTTGCTGAGCCCCCTGCCCCGCCATGGCCAGACGCCCTCATCATCACGTCTACGTGATTGAGTTGTCCAAAGACGTGTTGTTTGAACCCAAGTTCAAACGCTGCAACCCAGGCTATGTGGAAGGCAAACCGTGTGTGTACGTGGGCATGACGGGGCTGGACCCAGACGTGCGCTTTGACAAGCACAAAGCAGGCATCCAGGCCAATGCCTATGTACAGCGCTATGGGCTGCGGCTGCTGCCCGATTTGTACGAGGGCTTCAACCCCATGCCATATGACGTGGCCGCCACGCGTGAGGTAGAGATTGGCATCGACTTGCGCTCAGCGGGTTTTGGCGTGTGGCAAGCATGAGACTCATGGAACCTGCCCCGTTAAACTGCCTCGCATGCACTCTGCCGCAGGCACCCCTTCTCCGCTGATCCGTTTCAACAAACCGTATGGCGTGCTGAGCCAGTTCACCGCCGAGGGGCGTTGGCAGGGCTTGGCGGGCTTGATTGACCTGCCGGGCTACTACGTGGCGGGGCGCTTGGATGCCGACAGCGAAGGGCTGTTGCTGCTGACCAGCGACGGCAAGTTGCAAGCCCGCATTGCCGACCCGCGCTTCAAGATGGAGAAAACCTACTGGGCGCAGGTCGATGGCGAACCGGATGCAGCAGCGCTCGATGCACTGCGCCGGGGTGTGTTGCTCAATGACGGCATGACGCTGCCAGCGCGGGTGGCGCAGATCGCAGAGCCACCAGGGCTGTGGGCGCGGGTGCCGCCGATTCGCGTGCGGCTGAACAAGCCCACGGCGTGGTTGGAGCTGGGCATACGCGAGGGCCGCAACCGGCAGGTGCGTCGCATGACGGCAGCGGTGGGTCTACCCACGCTGCGCTTGATCCGTGCTGCGATCGG
>CAZHDP010000353.1:0-3989 GCA_964531605.1 uncultured Burkholderiaceae bacterium
TGCGGTCCAAACACCACGTCCACGTAGGGCGCGCGCTCAATGATGGCTGCACCTTCCTGGCTGGCCACACAACCGCCCACGCCGATTTTGACGCCTTTGTTTTTGAGGTGTTTGATGCGTCCAAGGTCACTGAACACTTTTTCCTGGGCTTTTTCGCGCACCGAGCAGGTGTTGAACAGAATCAGGTTGGCTTCGTCCACATTTTGAGTGAGTTCGTAGCCTTTGGCGGCGTTCAGCACGTCCACCATCTTGTCCGAGTCGTACTCGTTCATTTGGCAGCCGAAGGTTTTGATGAAAACTTTTTGAGTCATGGCAAAGTGAGCGCAAAGCGCTATGAAAAAGAGAGCTGTATTCGGCGTCGTTATTGCCGAAAAGGCCTGAACGACAAGTCAAACGCCTCAGCGTGATGGGAACTTGGGCAGCAAGTGAAACGGTGTCTTGCCATCGTCCCGGGGCGCTGGGTTCACTTCAGTGCTGAACACAAAGTTGCGTTCCGGTGTCGCGAGATTGCCTTTGCGGGCAGCTTCCTCGGGGGTCAACAACCAGACGTCATGGAGCAGGCCATGGGGTTCGAGTACAAAGTTCACCACCAGTCGCTGACCCACCAGCTGAGCAGAAGGGACCAGCATGTTGTTGGGGTCTCGGATGCGAGAGCCTGGCGACAAGCGGGCGGGGTGCCCGTCTATCAACACTTCGGGCGGCGCAGTCACTTGCAACACGCCCCGCAAGGCTTTGGCGGGGAATTCCCGCACGGTGGTTTGTGCGGCCGCGTCCAGCAAGACGCTGACCGCGCAAGTCAGCAGCATCAAATGGGGCAGCCATGCGCGTGGTCGGCGCAGGCGCAGGCGAAGGCAGCGGTTCATGGTGTTCATCCAGAGGCTGAGGGGTTAGAGGCGCAAAAGCCAGAGCGTTCTGGCCACCCTCAAGTATCGCGTAAAACCTTGGACTGTAGGTTGCTGGCAACGGCTTTTCGTGCATTTTCACCACACGGCCATGTTCGAGGGTGACCATCTGCCGGTCGTTCGATGTTGTCACCATAATGAAGTAACAAATTGTTGTATTGGCTCAGCATGTCTTACGAAATCACCATCGAACACCGGGGTGTGTACAAGCGGTTTTGGGGTGTTGTGACCGCTGCAGAGTTTGAGCAAGCCATCGCTGAGGTGCAAAACTTGCCAGACTTTGACCGCCTGCGTTACACCATCAACGATTTTTCAGCGGTCACAGCTCACGACATCACGCCACAGGATGTGACGCTGTTCGTGGCGTATGGCTTAGGTGCGCAGTTCAGCAACGCCAAGGTTCAGCTCCTGATCGTCACAGACCAACCCTCCATCATTGAATTGGTGTCCACCAATTACGCCCCGAGGCTGGACTATCCGTTGTCATTTTTTGCGACGGTTGCCGACGCCAGGAAATGGCTCGCTAGCCATTGATGTCCATTCAGTGGACAAACGGGTGGATCGACGGGACCCGTTGACCAACAATCCATGGCATTGATGCACATGACCATGGAAGACGGCAATGACCCACAACAGCAGCGAGCACGGCAAACTGAAGGGCAAAGTAGCGGTGGTGACCGGAGGCAGCAGTGGCATTGGCGCGGCCACTGTCACATGTTTAGCCCGTGAGGGTGCCGTGGTCGTGATCGGCTATCACAGCGGGCGTGACCGTGCTGAATCTCTCTGCGCTGCACTGCCCGGCCAAGGTCATCAGGTGCTTTACCTGCCGCTGGAAGACGCCGCTGCCCATGACGCTGCCGCCAAGTGGCTGGCCACCACCCTTGGGCGAGTGGACATCTTGGTCAACTCTGCAGGATTCACCCAACGCATTGCGCACAGCGACCTCGCGACCTTGGACAGTGCGCTGTTCAACACCATCCTCACGGCCAACGCAGGGGGGCCGTATTCCATCACCCGTGCGCTCATGCCCATGCTGAAGGCTTCGGGCGATGCTGTGGTGGTCAACGTGTCGTCGGTGTCTGCGTTCACCGGCTTGGGCAGCAACATTGCCTACTGCGCAGCCAAAGCGGCACTCGACACGATGACCGTGTCGTTGGCCCGAGCGGTGGGCCCAGGCGTGCGGTTTCTCAGCGTGTCTCCTGCTGCGGTGGATACTGATTTTGTGCCAGGCCGAGACCGTACCGAGCTGCAACTCAAGGCCTCAAAAACCCCCTTGGGCCGGGTTGTCACACCTGAGGACGTGGCAGATGCCGTGCTCGCCTGTGTGGCTCACCTGCGCACCGCGACAGGTACACGCATCGTGATCGATGGCGGCCACAGTTTGTAGACCCGCCTGCGCGCACCGATTTGCCGTTCAACGGCTTCCGGTCAGCGCTTGTCAAACCCCTTTTCAGACCACAGAGGATTCGAGACATGCTTTGTAAAAAACTCCACCATGCCGCCTTTCGCTGCAAGGACGCCGCCGAAACCGTGAAGTTCTACACCGAGGTGTTGGGGTTGAAGTTTTCCCACGCCATGGGTGAAGACCACGTGCCATCCACTGGCAAATACAGCCCGCACATCCACATCTTTTTGGAGATGGAGGACGGCAGTTCCATCGCCTTTTTTGAATGTCCTCAAGACCCCGGCAACATGAAAGATTTGGAGTCACCCGACTGGATTCAGCATTTCGCCTTCGACGTCGACAGTGTGGCTACGGTACTTCAGGCCAAGGCGGACTTGCTGGCCAAAGGCATCAGCGTGGTGGGCCCCACCAACCATGATGACTTCATCACGTCCATCTACTTTTTTGACCCGTCGGGACACCGTCTCGAGCTGACCACCCGCACAGGTGACCCTGCGCGCCATCAGATCTTCGAGGCCGAAGCCCACCAGGTGCTGGCCCTGTGGAATGAAACGCACGACTGGTCGCAGCGTGAAAAGCTCTATGGCGCCAAAACCGGGTATGCCCGTCAGGACCCGTGAGTGGCTGCGGCATGACAACGTTGTTTGACGTCCTCATTGTGGGCTATGGCCCTGCGGGCGCTACCGCCGCCAATTTGCTGGGCAAACGGGGCTACACCGTGGCGGTCATTGACCAGTCACCCGTGATTTACGACAAACCTCGCGCGATCACCGCCGATCAAGAGGTGATGCGCGTGTTTCAGGAATGTGGCTTGGCTGAGGCCATCGAGCCCACCACGGTTCCCCATCCTGGCACCGACTTTGTTGGCGTAGAGGGGCAGGTCATCAAACGGTTTTATCCGCAACCGCCACCGAACCAGTTGGGGTGGGAGCCCACGTGGATGTTTGTTCAACCCGAGCTTGAAGCAACCCTGAGGCAAGGAGTGGCGCGGTTTGACCAAGTGCAGGTCATGCTGGCCCACGAACTTTTGCGTTTGGAGCCACGCTCAGACGATGTGTTGGCTCACGTCAAACGCTTGGAAGACGGGGAAGAGGTGACCCTTCGGGCCAAGTACGTGATCGCTGCCGATGGCGCACGCAGTGGGGTACGCCAGCACATGGGTGCCACCATCGAAGACCTGGCTTTTGACGAATGGTGGATCGTTGTCGATGCTTGGCTGCATGGCCCTTTGACCTTGCCGCCCAGGTGTGTTCAGTATTGCCGTCCTTCACGGCCAGGCACGTACATCGTTGGTCCCGGTGACCTTCGGCGTTGGGAGATCAAGCTTTTGCCCGGCGAAAAACCAGACGACTTTCAGGACGAGACCGCGGTTCGCCGCGTGCTGTCTGAGTTTGTGGACGTGGCGCCGTTGTCTTTGTGCCGAACAGCGGTGTACCGCTTCCATGCCCTGGTGGTTGAGCAATGGCGTTTTGGTCGTGTCTTTCTCATGGGGGATGCCGCCCACCAGATGCCACCTTTTTTGGGGCAAGGCCTGTGTGCCGCGATCCGGGATGCCGCCAATTTGGTGTGGAAGATCGATGCCGTGGAACGGTTGGGTTGTACCCCCAACCTGCTTGACACCTATGGTGAGGAACGCACGCCCCATGTGCGCACCATCGTGAGCCATGCCAAAGCGTTCGGCT
>CAZHDP010000354.1:0-3965 GCA_964531605.1 uncultured Burkholderiaceae bacterium
GGCTCTCGGTGGTTGTTCCCATTTCATTGTTGTTGATCTTTGTGTTGTTGTTTGATGCATTCAAGTCATTCAAAAATGCTGCTCTCATCATCTTGAACGTGCCTCTGGCGCTGATTGGTGGTTTTGTCGCCCTTTGGATTTTTTCAATCCCCCTTTCTGTCTCAGCTGCCATTGGTTTCATTGCACTGAGTGGCCAAGCTGTGCTTAACGGGGTGGTGATGCTGACCGTCTTCCAACAGCTGCGAAATGCGGGCCATACTGTCTTAGATGCAGTTAAAGAAGGTTCGATGCAACGATTGCGCACCGTACTGATGACAGCCATGTTGGCAGCACTGGGTTTATTGCCGATGGCCCTGTCACACGACATTGGTTCTGAAACCCAGCGCCCCTTGGCAATTGTGGTGATTGGTGGTTTGGTGACAGCAACCTTGCTGACCTTGGTGGTGCTGCCTGTGCTCTACGTGGCTTGGTTCTCGAAGGACAAACCCGTGAAAGAATAGGCACATGGAAATTCATCCCGTCACTCAATCGCGCACTGTTGAAGGTTTGGTCACTGGCCAGCCCACCAGTGATGGTGCAGGTGTCAAATTGACACGTGTGCTGACCCAAAATCTCCAGATGCGACTGGACCCGTTTTTGATGCTGGACCACTTTGCCAGCGAAAATCCAGGGGACTACATTGGCGGCTTTCCCAACCATCCGCACCGGGGTTTTGAGACTGTCACGTACATGGTGGCAGGTCGCATGCGTCACAAAGACAGTGTGGGTAACGAAGGCCTGTTACAAGGGGGCGGTGTGCAGTGGATGACGGCTGGACGAGGCCTGATTCACAGCGAAATGCCGGAGCAAGAAGAAGGCTTGATGGAGGGCTTTCAGCTCTGGCTGAACCTGCCCGGCAAAGACAAAATGTGTCCCCCCTGGTACCGGGACATCCAAAGCGAAGACATCCCTGAACTCGAGTGTGCTGACGGCGTGCGGGTTCGTGTCATTGCGGGTCAAAGCCATGGCTTGGAAGGCGCCGTGACCCGCGACCATACCCAACCGCTGTACCTCGATGTGAGCTTGCCGCCAGGCAGCAGCTTTTCACAAAGCTTGCCAGCCCACTTCAATGCTTTCGTCTATGTCTACCGTGAAAACCTGGACATCAATAGCACCCATGTGGACCACAAAACCATGGCCGTGTTGCGCAACGATGGCCAAAGTGACGGTGTGGTGCTCAAAGCACCTGATGAAAACAAGCTGCCTACCCGGGCCTTGCTGATCGCAGGCCAAGCCCTGCGCGAACCCATTGCGCAGTATGGCCCCTTTGTGATGAACACCCGCGAACAGTTGATCCAAGCTGTTGAAGATTTCAACAACGGCCGCTTGGCATGATCCGAAGCCTTAGGCTCGGATTCGATAGGAGTCAGGCCAACAACACTTTCAACTCACCACTGGTGATGAGTTTGTCCAAGTCTTGCGCACCACCCACCAACGTACCTTTGACAAACACCATCGGCAGAGTAGGCCAACCGGTCCACAACTTCAAGGCATTGCGTTCACGCCAGGCATTGAAGTAGTTGCCGTACTCCAAATAAGCGTAAGGAATGCCTGCGGCATCCAAAGCCCGCTTGGCTTTCTTGGGGTAAGGGTTCATGCCCATGCCAACCACCACAACGGCATTGGCAGCAATGGCTGCTTGCACCTCTTTCACAATCGCCTGCTGCCACTCAGCAACTTTGCCACGGACAGCAGGGTGAATGTGGGTCTCATCAAGAATGGCGCGTGGCATGTTCAATCTCCGGTGGTGCTGCGTTCAGCATGAAAGCCGCATGGTACGTCAGCAAACCCATCACCCCATGGGACGCACACCGATCCATGCCGCGTGCAGCCAAAACGCGAACACCCCATAGGCCACCAAACCCACTACCACCGTCACCACCGTGCGTACCAAGCCGCCAGCGGGGTACACCACAGCCATGGCTTGGTCACGCCGCCGCGCCGATTTGAAGTCCAATACCGCCCAGACCAAAAAAGCACCGAACAACACCACATCGGCCAAAGTGTTGTTAGCCAACAAGTGCGCTAACGCCCAAACCTTCACCGACAACACCATCGGGTGATGCAGTTTGGCTTTGATGCTGTTGCCTGGCACATAAGCCGCAGCCAACAACACGAAACTCACCAGCACCAACAAAGCCGCCAGGTGGCGCGTCCAGGCCATGGCAGGCCAGAGCACAACAGGCTGCTCACGGGCCAAGGCATAGCCCCAGATCACCAAGCCCAAACCCACAGCAGATACCAAGCTGTACAAACCTTTGTAACCACCCGCACCGAGACGGCCACGCCATTGCTCACGCACACCCTCGCCACCGATACGCAAGGAATGCACACCCAAAAACAGCACGAGGCCGATGATCAACACAGTCATGACATCACTTTCGAAAATGGTTGAAACCCAGTCTATGTCAAATCAAAGCCTCCAAACCAGTCATTCACCTGTGCTGACCCACTGGTAAAATGAAACCCTTTCCGGAGTCGCTGTCACCCATGTCCGTTGCAACCGCTGGTCGCGCCCCCGTTTCTTTCGACATCAAGAGCGCCAATTTGCCTTTGGTGGCCTTGTTGCTTAAATCGACTGATCTGACCCAATTGACCTCAGATTGGGCCGAGCGCTTCACCGACATCCCTGATTTTTTTGACCACGACCCGCTGGTCATCGACCTGAGTCACCTGCATGCAGAGGCAGAACTGTTGGATTTCAAGGCACTGCTCAAACTGCTGCGCCAAAGCCGCTTGTCGCCCATCGCTGTCAAAGGCGGTAACGCAGCGCTGATGGCGCAAGCCCTCAAAGCCGGGCTCACCGCTGCGCCTGAGGCAGTGGCGATCACCACGCCCCAAGCCGAAACCATCGTGCAAGAGGTGGTGCGTGAAGTGGTGACGGAAGTCATCCGCGAAGTACCCTCAAGCAACACTGCAGCTTTGAGCGCCATGGTGATCGACAAACCCCTGCGCTCGGGCCAACAGGTGTACGCCAAAGGGCGTGATTTGATCGTGCTGTCCATGGTCAACCCAGGCGCCGAAGTCATTGCAGACGGCCACATCCACGTCTACGCCCCCTTGCGCGGCAAAGTCATTGCAGGTGCTCGCGGCAACGCCCAGGCCCGCATCTTTGCGCAAAGCCTGGAAGCTGAACTCATCTCCATCGCCGGGGTGTACCGCACCAGCGATGTGCCCTTGCCCCCCGAAGTTCATGGCAAAGCCACCCAAATCTGGCTCGAAGGTGGCACGGACAATGGCAAGCTCATCATGGAACCGTTCAAAACCTGAACACGGTTTTCCATGCCAACCCTTCACTTTCAACCCCTTATCCGTTCAAGGAATCCCTCCCCATGGCAAGAATCATCGTTGTGACTTCCGGCAAAGGCGGCGTGGGCAAAACCACGACCAGCGCCAGCTTTTCTACCGGCCTGGCCCTGCGCGGCCATAAAACCGCTGTCATCGACTTTGACGTTGGCCTGCGCAACCTCGACCTGATCATGGGTTGCGAACGCCGTGTGGTGTACGACCTGATCAACGTCATTCAAAACGAAGCCAACCTGAACCAAGCGCTGATCAAAGACAAACAGTGTGACAACCTCTTTGTGCTGGCGGCTTCCCAAACCCGCGACAAAGATGCCCTGACCCAAGAGGGCGTCGAGCGCGTGCTCAACGACTTGGCCGCCATGGGTTTCGAATACATCGTGTGCGATTCACCCGCAGGCATCGAAACCGGTGCGCTGATGGCCATGCACTTTGCGGATGAAGCCTTGATCGTCACCAACCCCGAAGTGTCCTCGGTGCGTGACTCTGACCGCATTCTGGGCATGCTCGGCTCCAAAACCAAGCGGGCCATTGACGGGTCAGAACCGATCAAAGAGCACCTGCTCATCACGCGCTACAACCCCAGCCGTGTGGACCAAGGGCAAATGCTGTCGCTGGAAGAC
>CAZHDP010000355.1:0-3952 GCA_964531605.1 uncultured Burkholderiaceae bacterium
CCGCCCCCGAGCAAGGCTTTGGTGAAGTTCAACTCGCGCAGTGGGCAGGCATCCATGCCCCCACAGGGGTTGCACCAGAGATCATGGACACGCTGTCTGCAGCCGTTGACGCTGGCATGAAATCAGCGGCCATCCAAAACCGGCTCAAACGCATGGGCATCGAGCCCATCGGAGGCACCCGGGCCTCGTTCAATGAATTTGTCGACGCCGAGCGTGCGCGTCTCGCGGGCGTCGTCAAAGCCTCGGGCATGAAAGACGAGTGATGACCACTTCGCCCTCAACCTTGCCGGAACGAACCGGCACAACTTTGCTGCGCAAGCTCCAGGAACGCCGTGGCCTGCTGGTCGCCGGAGCTGCCAATGCACTTGCCGCACGCGTGATCGAGCAACAAGGCTTTGAAGCGGTGTACCTGTCTGGCGCAGGCATCACCAACACGTTTTATGGCATGCCCGATTTGGGCTTCATCGGGCTGTCTGATCTGGTGCAACACACGGCAGCGACACGGGATGCCGTGCGCCTGCCCATCATCGTGGACGCCGACACCGGCTTTGGCAATGCACTCAACGTGGGCCACACCGTGCGCTCGCTGGAGCGTGCAGGTGCCAACGCGATCCAACTGGAAGACCAACAAAGCCCCAAGAAATGCGGCCACTTCAACGGCAAGGCTGTGATTTCCGCCGTCGAGGCGGCCAGCAAAATCAAAGCGGCTGTGGACGCCCGAGCCCACCGTGACTTTCTGATCATTGCCCGTACCGATGCGCGGGCCGTAGAGGGCTTGGACGCGGCCCTGGACCGCGCAGCGCTGTACGTGGAAAGTGGCGCCGACATCACCTTTGTCGAAGCACCTGAAAGTGTGGAGGAATTGCGCCGCATTCCGCAAGCATTGAGCGTGCCCCAAATCGTGAACGTGGTGATCGGCGGCAAAACCCCAACCCTGGGGGCCTCGGATTACGCAGACATGGGTTTTGGCCTGGTGCTGTACGCCAATGCCGCCTTGCAAGGTGGCTTGTTGGGCATGACCGCAGCCTTGCGACATTTGAGAGAGACAGGCCGCTTAGACGAAGACAGTGGCTTGGTGGCCAGCTTCCAAACGCGCCAACAGATGGTGCAAAAAGACCTGTTTGACGATTTAGACCGGCGCTACGGGGTGTGAAAACCGGGGCTCGCACCCCGTCGCGCACAGTCAGGGGTGCCACGGCACCCCGGTGGTCACTCGGCAGCCAGCATCAAGACGGCGCCCATCCCGGCCACGGCACCGGGCAACGACCAGCGGCTGTCGGTGGCGGCCGGCTGGTTGAGGGTGACTGGCTGCAGGTCTTCAGCGAATTTCGGACGGCGTGCGTCCAACACCCTTGCCACCCCGATGTCTTTGATCAGTTGCGCGGTGAGGTCAACCAACGAACCGTTGGCCACCACGGTGGTGAGCCGATCGCCCGGGGTCAGGATGGCGGGCTGCACTTGAGCAAAGAGTTTGTCTGACCACTGCTTGCGCCAGTTTTGACGCGTACTGTGGGTCACCCATTTGCCGACATAGCGTGTCATGCGTGGTGGGCAAGACACCAAAATCCAATGCGTACCCGATGCCCCTGAGGCTTCGCTTTTCATCGGCGAGAGTTGTTGTTGCGCATAGCTGGCGTCGTCGATGTAAACAATGATGTTGTCCATGATGGCTCCTTAAGGTACTGACAGAAAAACACTGACGGGAAAGGTTGCGGCGTTCACACCGCAGCGTGATGAGACGATTGAGATGCGTTGTCGGATTTGCGGCTGGCCCACCAGCCTGCAGCCAACACGCCCAACACGGCCACCACGTAAGTCAACCAACGCGCAGCGGTGTGGATCACTTCGGGCGGGTCAAACACGGCGTCGAGCAGGGGCTCGCTGGTGATCATCTTGGCAGCAGTGAAGGCCAATACGGCAGAACCGAGCTGGATGATGATCGGGAAACGTTCCACCAGTTTGAGCACCATGGTGCTGCCAAAGACCACGATGGGCACACTGACCAGCAAGCCAATGACAACCAGGTCAAACGACCCGTGGGCTGCACCGGCCACGCCCAGCACGTTGTCAATGCCCATCAGCGCGTCGGCCACCACGATGGTTTTCATCGCGCCCCAAAACGTGTTGGCCACTGGGCCTGAATGCTCATCGCCCCCTTGGTCCGCCAACAGTTTGTAGGCGATCCACAGCAAGCCCAAGCCACCCACGAGCATCAAGCCGGGGACCTTGAGCAGCCACACCACCACCAGCGTCATCGCTGAACGCACAACGATGGCACCCACCGTGCCCCACAAAATAGCCTTTTTTTGCAAATGGGCAGGCAGGTTGCGGGCAGCCAAGGCGATCACGATGGCGTTGTCGCCCGCCAGCACAAGGTCGATGAGAACGATGGCCAGCAAAGCGGACCACCAGGGTGCAGAAAGAAATTCCATGAAACAGCTCCAAGTTTTGCCAAGCAAAAACGTGAGGCGGCCAACGGACGAAAGAGCCCAAAAGAATGTGATTGCCGTGAATCACAAGCGCGCTTCGACCGAAACCACTACAGGCTCGAATCGAAGGTCTTGCTCGGCATGGAGTCATGCAGAATATGCCCAACAAGCCGGAAGTTTTGCTTCGTAATGACGACTTGTTGATACCTGTTGCCGCAGATGTCTTTGACACCTCCCTGTGCAGCAACGAGTGGGAGCTACTCCCCTTCGTGACCGAATTACACCATCGACACGCGGGGATGGCAAGCCCCAGGCAGTTACTGACCCTTTTCCTGGAAAGGTTTTGCAGGTGATTCGCGCAGCTGCCATGCCGCGACGATGGCCATGGCGCAGACCACGGCCAACATGATGAACACCTCGTCAAACGCCGTCAAACGCGCTGCACTGGTTTGGGGGTTGGTCAATTGGTCTCCGTGCGTGGCCAAGCGCCACTCCAGCAAGATGCCGCACAAGCTCACACCTGCAGCACCACCCAACATTCGCAAAAAGCTGATCGCACTGGCCGCGGGGGCGATGAGGTCTTTGTGCAATCCGCGCATCGAGCCCATGTTGAGCGACGGCAGGATGAAGCCCAGGCCAATGCGCCCGAGCACGGCAAACATCACCAAGACCCAAATGGCGGTGTCCAGCTTTACCCACACCATCACGCCGAAAGACAACGACAACAATGCTAAACCAATGCACACCAACAGGTAAGTGGGTTGCTTGTCCGCCAAGCGGCCAACCAAGCCGATCACCAGCGCCAGGGTGAATCCGGCAGGCAACAAAATGGTGCCGACGTGAGAGGGCGACAGTTGCAAACCCAACTGCATGAACACCGGCAGCAAGTAGGTCGACCCAAACAACGCCGTGCCGTAAATGATGGCCACCACGCTGCCCATCGCAAACTGCCGGTGCTGAAACACAGACAAGTTCATCAGCGGCGTCTCCCCCGCACGCATCAGGTGACGCTGCCAAGCGACAAAGCCAATCAACGCCAGACCTGCCAGCGTGAGCAACACCAAGGACGCCGTGCCCGTGTCACCCCGCAATTGCACCAAGCCATTGAGCAAACACAAAGTACCTGCTGCAGCAATCGCCAGGCCGCGCCAATCCAGGCTGGCACCGTCTTTGTTCGCAGCCACGCCACCTGGGGCCGTGATCGGCACAAACCGCGCGGCCATGTACATCGACGCCAAGCAGAATGGCACGACCATGAAAAAGATGGACCGCCATCCAAACCAATCGACCAAGAGTCCGCCCACGCTGGGGCCAATCGCCGGGGCGAGCACAACACCTGTGCCGTAAAAGCCACTTGCGCGCCCCTGCTCAGACGGCTCAAACGCACGCATGATGATGATGGCGGGGATCGGTTGCACCACACCCGCGGCCAAACCTTCGGCAACACGGGCGATCAACACACCACTGAAGTCATTGGCCAAACCACCGCCAAATCCCTGCTTCGGGGCATGGCGGACAGCGAG
>CAZHDP010000356.1:0-3946 GCA_964531605.1 uncultured Burkholderiaceae bacterium
CCACGTCCACCGCCTGCGCGGTCAGCTCGTCGCCCTGGGCCGAGGCCAGCTTGCTCTTGGCGGCGGCGAGTTCCTTCTCCAGCGCCTTGACCTGGTCCAGCACGGCGTGCAGGCGAGCGCCCAATTCGTGGGGCGACGTCTTGAGCGTCATGGCGGCGCCTTGCACCGCCGTCTCCAGCGACTGCAGGTAGGCCAGCGCGTTGTCGCCGGTAACGGCCTCGACGCGGCGGATGCCGGCCGCGACACCCGACTCGGCGACGATCTTGAACAGGCCGATGTCACCCGTGGCCTTCACGTGCGTGCCGCCGCACAGTTCCTTGGAGCTGCCGATACTCAGCACACGCACGGTCTCGCCGTACTTCTCGCCGAACAGCATCATCGCGCCGGTTTTCTGGGCCGATTCGATGTCCATCACCCGCGCCTGGGTGGCAGCGTTCGACAAGATTTCGGCGTTGACTTTGGCTTCGATCTCGCGGATCTGCACGTCGGTCACCGGGGCATTGTGGGCAAAGTCAAAACGGGTTTTGTCGGCGTCAACCAAACTGCCCTTTTGCTGCACGTGGCTGCCCAGCACTTCGCGCAAGGCTTTGTGCATCAAGTGGGTGACGCTGTGGTTGCGCTGGGTGGCGGTGCGGCGCGCAGTGTTGACTTGAGCTGCGACGCTGTCGCCCACTTTGAGGCTGCCCGTGGTCAGCACGCCATGGTGGCCAAACACGTCAGCCTTGATTTTTTGCGTGTCGGCCACGTCGAACTGCACGCCGCTGGCGCTCAACACGCCCTCGTCGCCCACCTGGCCACCACTCTCGGCATAGAAAGGCGTGGTCTCCAGCACCACAATCCCGGCTTGACCAGCTTTCAGCTCGTTTGCGCTGACCCCGTCTACATACAGTGCTAGCACTTTGGTAGCAGATTGCAGCTCGTTATAGCCCACAAAGGTGTTGCCAGCGCCGGTGTAGTCCAACGCTTTGTCCATTTTGAACTTGCCTGCAGCGCGGGCTTTGGCTTTTTGGGCGTCCATGGCGGCATGGAATCCGGCTTCGTCCACCGACAGGCCGCGCTCGCGGCACACATCACCCGACAGGTCGAGCGGAAAGCCGTAGGTGTCGTGCAGCTTGAAGGCGACGTCGCCGGGCAAAGTCTTGACATCCCCCGAGGGCTTGCCATCGGCACCTGCGGCACCGAGGGCCGAGTCCAAAATCTCCATGCCAATTTCCAGCGTCTCAAAAAAGCGCTCTTCTTCGGCCTTCAGCACCTCGGTGATGCGCTGCTCTTGGCTGGCCAGGTTCGGGTAGGCCGCGCCCATCAGCTTGACCAGCTCGGCCACCAGCTTGTGGAAAAACGGTGTCTTTTTGCCCAGCTTGTAGCCGTGGCGGATGGCGCGGCGGATGATGCGGCGCTGCACATAACCGCGACCTTCGTTGCTGGGGATCACGCCATCGCTCACCAAGAAAGAGGTGGCGCGAATGTGGTCGGCAATCACCTTGAGCGAGGGGTGTGTCAAATCAGTGGTGCCGGTTTCACGGCCTGCAGCCGCAATCAGACCTTGGAAAATGTCAATCTCGTAGTTGCTGTGCACATGCTGCAAGATGGCGGCCAAGCGCTCCAGGCCCATGCCGGTGTCCACGCAAGGCGCGGGCAGCTTGACCAGGCTGCCGTCGGGCTGCATGTCGAACTGCATGAACACGTGGTTCCAGATTTCGATGAAGCGGTCGCCGTCTTCGCCAGGGCTGCCGGGAGGGCCGCCGGGAATGTGGTCGCCGTGGTCGTAAAAAATCTCAGAGCAAGGGCCGCAGGGACCCGTATCGGCCATCATCCAGAAGTTGTCAGACGCGTATTTTTTGCCCTTGTTATCGCCAATGCGCACAATGCGGTCGGCGGGCAGGCCAATTTCGTTGTGCCAGATGTCGTAAGCCTCTTGGTCATCAATGTAGACGGTGGCCAGCAGGCGCTCGGGCGGCAGTTTGTAGACCTGGGTCAGCAGTTCCCAGCCCCATTTCAGGCTGTCACGCTTGAAGTAGTCGCCGAAGCTCCAGTTGCCCAGCATTTCAAAAAACGTGTGGTGGCGCGCGGTGTAACCCACGTTTTCCAAGTCATTGTGTTTGCCACCGGCACGCAGACAGGCCTGTACCGACGCAGCGCGCACATACGAGCGTTTGTCCGTGCCCAAAAACACATCTTTGAATTGCACCATGCCAGAGTTGGTGAACATCAGGGTCGGGTCGTTGCCTGGCACCAGGGGGCTCGAAGCCACCACCGTGTGACCTTTGGTGGCAAAGAAGTCCAGGAAGCTCTTGCGGATGTCGGCAACGGAGAACAGGGGATTGCTCATGTGAAATCAATGACTTAGAGGAATGAGGCATGACCAGGCCTAGCCTTGCGCCAAAAGCGTGATTATAGGTTTGAGGGGATAGCCCCTCAGCCTTGCCGGGATGCAGCGAGCCCCTGCGCCATTTCCGAAAATATGATGAAATGTTACAAAAATAACGCCGTAGGGACTGTGAACCACCTCGTTTTACGCACTTTCGCTGCGTGCGCGCTTGCGCGCCAGTTGACGCCATGTTGAGCGTCCAGCCGCACACCATGTTCGTGATGATGGTCACGACGTGCTTTGCGCTGTCAGCGGCTATCTTTGTGATCGGCTACCGCCGTCATCAAAATCTGATCCTGTGGGCCGCGGCACTCGCGGTATTGGGGATGGCCCATACCTTGTTCAGTTGGCGAGGGATCATTCCGAACCTGTGGTCCATCACACTGGGCAACCTGTCGCTGTCGGTGGCCCTGGCTTTGTTCGCAGAAGGCATCTACCACTTCCAGCAACGCAAACCGCCCAGATGGATGGTTTGGGGCCCTGTTGCAGGCGTACTCGTTAGCATGGCCGCGCAACTAGGTTACCCGACAAGGGCATTGGTCTACGGTGGCTTGCTCACAACGCAATGCTTCATCCTCCTCGGCAGCTTGGCGGCCAAGCGCAGCACCAACCGAGGTCGTGGCCAGTACCTGATGGCCGCTGGCGCGTTCATGGCCATCGCCATCATTTTGCTGCGTGTGGGTGGTGCATTGGTGGGCCCTGGCAGCGCCATGGCCCTGGTGGCAGCAAACGCCACGGCCTTGTTGTCGATGACGGGCGTGCTGTGGCTGTCGGTAGGCCTGCTGATCATGAACAAAGACCGCGCCGAACAAGCGCTGAAAGACAGCCAGACCTATGAGCAATTTCGCAACCACATTTTGGAGCTGCTGAGCCAAGGCACCGATGGACACCAGCTGCTGACGGAAATTGTCAAGGGCATTGAAGCCATACACCCAGAAATGCTGTGCAGCGTTTTGCTGGTCCAAGCAGATGGCAAACACCTGGGGCAAGGCGTTGCCCCCAGTTTGCCCGGCTTTTACAACGCGGCAGTGGAAGGGTTGGCCATTGGGGATGGCATGGGCTGCTGCGGCACCGCAGCCCACACCGGCCAGCGGGTGGTGGTCGACGACATCGCCGAGCACCCTTACTGGCTGCCTTACAAAGACATCGCCAAACAAGCCGACTTGGCAGCGTGCTGGTCGCAGCCTATTCGCGCATCGGACGGCAGCATTTTAGGTACCTTCGCCATTTACCACCGGCACAAACACAGCCCATCATCGATGCACATCGCATTGATTGAACAAACGGCTCAACTTGCGAGCATCGCCATTGAGCGCAGCAAGGCAGCGGACCAACTCAAGACCAGCGAGTACAACTACCGGCAGTTGTTCCAAACGGCGAATGAAGGCATCAGCATCATCCAAGACGGCATGTTCAGGTTGGTCAACCCTAAGTTCTGTGAGATCTTGGGCGTGACACCCGATGAATTGCTGAACCAGCCCTTCATGACATGGATTGAGCCAGAAGACCACCAGTATGTGATGACGAATCACCAAAGGCGACTGCGCGGTGAATCAGACAGCGAGGTGTTTACCATCC
>CAZHDP010000357.1:0-3938 GCA_964531605.1 uncultured Burkholderiaceae bacterium
TAGGGGTGTGGGCCAGCCACGGTGCCGATGATGTAGAAGGTGTTGTCCACATTGGCCACCCAGTCGCGCATGGCTTCGTTGAGCGCATCTTTCAAGGTTTTGCTGCCACTCTCAACCGGGACCACTGTGGCTCCCAAGAGTTTCATGCGGTACACGTTCGGGCTTTGGCGTTTGACGTCTTCACTGCCCATGTAGACCACACATTCGAGACCGTAGCGCGCACAAATGGTGGCCGTGGCCACCCCGTGCTGGCCGGCGCCGGTTTCTGCGATGACACGGGGTTTGCCCATGCGCTTGGCCAACATGGCTTGACCGATGGTGTTGTTGATTTTGTGGGCGCCGGTGTGGTTCAGGTCTTCACGCTTGAGGTAGATCTGTGCGCCGCCTTGTTCCCGGCTCATGCGTGCCGCATGGTAGACCGGGGAAGGGCGACCCACAAAATCGTGGAGTTCACGTTGAAACTCAGCGATGAACTCGGAGTCATGCTGGTATTTGGCGTAAGCGATTTTCAGCTCGTTGATGGCATGCGTCAGTGTCTCGCTGGCAAAACTGCCGCCGTAAATGCCAAAGTGTCCCTTGGCGTCAGGTTGTTGGTACGCGCTCATGGTGTGTCCGTGGTGCAGTCACAGTGAACTGCAAGGGGTGTAAGGGATCAGGTTGACGCGTTGTCAGCCGCACGAACGGCTTGCACGAATCGAACCATTTTTTCAGGGTCTTTGATGCCTTTCGACAGTTCGACCCCAGAACTCACGTCCACCGCCAATGTTTTATCGGGGTGGCAACGTGCACGAACTTGCCGAATGCCATCGGTCACGTTTGCAGGCGTGAGTCCACCACCTAAAACGAGGTGAGAGTTGACGTTTGCTGGCAGCAGTGACCAATTGAATGTTTTTCCGCCCCCTCCGTACCCTTCGACGTGTGCGTCCAGGAGAATGGCTTGGGCTGTTGGGTAGTGATTTGCAAATTTTAGCAAGTCAAACCGTTGGGCTGACTCGTCCAGCGGTATCCGTGCCGCGCGCAGGTAAGGTCTAGCCCCTTCGAGGCTGACATTGTTGCAGTACTCAGCCGACTCGTCACCATGGAATTGCAAGGTTGCAGACTTGATAAGGTCATGTGCTGCGATGACGTTGGAGGCTTCTTCGTTCACGAACAGCAACACGGGTGTGACGAATGGCGGCAATCGTTTCGCCAACTCTGCCGCCCGCTTTGGCGTGACGTACCGAGCACTTTGCGCGTAAAGCACAAAACCAATCGCGTCAGCCCCCGCCGCCACTGCGGCGTCTACATCTGATTCGCGAGTGAGTCCACAGATTTTGATGCGAGTTCTGCGGACAGTTGTGGCATGGGATGGGCTTGTCATGGCAACCAATCATACGCAGCCGTTTGTGTCGGCAAATTCCAGTGGGCATCGTAGACAGGCCCGGCAAAGTAAAGGCCATCCGGTGAAAACGTGGGGGCAGCAAATTTTCTGCTTTTGGCGTCCCGGATGTCTCTGATCCAATCCGGAGGCTTGCTGCCGTTGCCGACAGCCAAGAGACTGCCCATGAAGTTTCGAATCATGTGGTGCAGGAACGCGTTGGCTTCAAATTCAAAACGCCAATAGTGACCACGTCGACTGATGTCAATGCGGTGCACGGTTTTGACAGGGCTCAAGGCTTGACATGCTGCCGCCCTGAAGGACGTGAAATCGTGTTCACCCAACAGGTGTTGAGCGCCGACGAGCATTGCCGTTTCATCAAGGGAACTGAAGGTCCAACCTACCCGGCCCGATTCCACGCTGGGACGGATGGAGGATTCCAGCAAGCAATAAATGTAGCGACGAGCCACTGCGCTGGCCCGTGCGTGAAACGCATCGGGTACTTCTCTAGCCCATTGGATGGCGATGTCTTTTGGCAGAAAGCTGTTAGGCCCTCTGACCCAAGATGCGGTTTCGCGACTTAACGTGGTATCAAAATGCACCACTTGCATCAAGCCATGAACGCCGGCATCGGTTCGCCCTGCGCAAAGGGTTGATACAGGAACAGCCGCGAAACGGCTCAGTGCGCCTTCAAGCCGATCTTGTATCGTTTGGCCCGATCGTTGGCTTTGCCATCCTTGGTATGCAGAGCCTGAGTAGCTCACGCCAAGCGCAATGCGCATGCTGTTGTTCTCTGGGTTGCGCTCGGAGATGCCGTCGCGCAGTTCAACCCAGTTCCGCCAGGAAGCGTTGCGCCTTGGCTTTCAGGTTGCCGGTGGCCGTATCAGCCACTTCCTGTGCCAGGGTGCGGGCACCATCATCATCACCAATCGCCTGAAACTCTTCTGCCAAAGCCAGCTTGGTGACGAGAGGGTCTTCACCGTTCAGTCCGTCGTTGTCCGGCGAGGGAACCTCTGGCTCCGCCGCAGTTGCGTCAGTCTGTCCCAGCTCCAGCGAGATGGAGTCCAGGTCAAACTCCAAGGCTTGGTGCGCGGCATCGGCCGCCACTGGCGTTGCTTCAGGCGCAGGTCGGCTCTGGAGGTTGTCGAGCAGCCCTGAATCAAACTCTAGAGCATTGTTCGACGTGTCTTCTGGTGTTGCCTGAGGCGTATCAAAATCCAAAGAGGGCAGTGACACCGTGTCAAGCACGAGCGCAGGTGATGCGTCAGATCCCTCGGGTTCTGCCAAATCGATTTCCAAATCCGGCAATGGCAAAGGCGCAGTGTTACTTTGGCCAGCGTAGCCTTCGCTCGAATTTGCCAGGTCCAGCGATATCGTGGGCTCGGTGGCAACCTCTTCGGTCACCGGTGGCGTCACGGGTTCAGAGAAGTCCAGATCCAAGTCGAGGTCGAGATCCACGGCCGCTGACGACGATGGCACGTCTGCGGTTGGCAGGTTGATGTTCGTGGCTGCGAATGCACTGTCGGGACCAGCAGCCATCGGCGCTGCATCGTCAGGTGCTACTTCGCTGCCGAGCGCAAGATCATGTGCCAGGTCACCTTGGTACAGTGGGTTGGTCGGGTCCAGTTCCCTGCCCACTTCACAGGCTTGCGCCCATTCAGGCCCCAAGCCGTTCGAAAGCTTGTAGGCATCTGCTGCCGTGACGGCGTATCCCTTGACATCCCGTCGCTTGGCGTAAATTTGCAGCAATTTGAAGTGAATCGCCGCGCGCGAGGGATTGCTGCGCAGCGCTTCTTTCAAAATCTCTTCTGCTTGCAAGTCTCGCCCATAGGCCAAATAAACATCGGCTTCAGCCACGGGGTCAACGTCGGCTCCCGCATCGAGCTGACTGGGCGAATACATCATGGACGAACCAGACAATGCTGCTTCGTTGGTGTCGATCTTTTGTCCTCCGCTGGCACCGAAGAAAGAGTCTGGCTGGAGCCGACTTTCCATGAAGGAGCTGTCAACTTGATTGGATTTTTTGCGCTGACGAATGCGGTAAATGCCCAACCCTGCCAGCAATGCCACCAGTCCACCCGCCACCGCTGGGATCAGAGGATTTTCAAGCAAATCCGATACCAGACTGGGTTCTTCGATCCCTGGCACAGCAGGTGCTGGTTGTGATGCAGGTGGTTTGGGTGTGGACGCCGCTGATGCTGCAACAGTGCTGGCCGCTGCGGCCAATTCCGAGGCCGCAGCAGAGGCCGTTGGCGCGACCGCGAGTGAGCTTGCCGCTGATGGTGTGACCGCTGGGGCTGACGCTGCTGAGGCGTTTGTGGGTGTGACGGTTTCGGGGCTCGATGAATTCGATGAAACGGCAACACCAACACCAGTGCTTGCACCAGTTTTGGCAACGGGCGCTGCACTGCCTGGGCCGGATGCCACGGTTGAAGGTGCTGACGCAAGCTTTTGAAGTTCGGCGATGTTTTTATTGAGCTCTGCCAGCCGTTTTGCTTCTTCTTTGGCTTGCAATTCCTTGGCAAGTTTGTCCTCAGTGGACTTGCCATTGAGTTCACCCTTTTGCAAGCTCAACTTGTCT
>CAZHDP010000358.1:0-3914 GCA_964531605.1 uncultured Burkholderiaceae bacterium
GCGCCCAACGTGATCTCGTTGTCCACCGCTGACGCCATCTTGCCGGTCGTGCCCATGTTCCACGTCAACGCGTGGTGTATCCCTTATTCAGCGCCCATGGGTGGTGCCAAATTGGTGTTGCCAGGGCCGCGGCTGGACGGTGCTTCTCTCTATGAGTTGATGGAGTCTGAAGGTGTCACGGTCAGCGCGGGTGTACCTACCATCTGGCAGTTGCTGTTGGCTCACGTCGAGCAGCACAAGCTCAAATTCACCACCATGCGTCGGACTTTGGTGGGTGGATCAGCCATGCCACAGGCGCTGATCGCCAAGTTCATGGACGTGTACAACGTCGACGTTCGCCATGGCTGGGGCATGACCGAAACCACCGCTGTGGCCACCATGGGCGCACTCAGCCGCAAACACCTGGGTTTGAAGCCTGCTGAGCGACATGCGGTGTTGGCCAAGCAAGGCAAGAGCACCTTCGGTGTGGAAATCAAAGTGGTCGATGAACAGGGCAACACCTTGCCGCGCGATGGCACGTCCCAGGGCGAGTTGATGGTGCGAGGTCACTGGATTGTGTCGGGGTACTTCAAGGGCGAGCAGTCGCCGTTGGTGGATGGCTGGTTCCCCAGTGGGGACATTGCCACGATCGACCCCGAGGGCATGATGCAGATCCGGGACCGCACCAAAGACGTGATCAAAACCGGCGGTGAATGGATCAGCTCCATCGATCTCGAGAGTGCCGCGGTGGGGCACCCTGGCGTGGCCATGGCCGCGGTCATCGGGGTCAAACACCCTAAGTGGGATGAGCGCCCCTTGATGTTCATTGTGCGCAAGCCAGGGGCGACGGTCGAGAAAGAAGAGATCTTGACCTTCCTGGCCGACCATGTGGCCAAGTGGTGGATACCCGATGACGTGGTCTTTCTTGACAGCTTGCCGGTGGGTGGCACGGGCAAAGTCCAGAAGGCCGAACTGCGCAAACAATACGGCGGGGTGTTCAGCTGAGTGCCGATCTCCTCATCCTGGCTGTGTTGACGGGCTTGGGCCTGCACCTCGTGCGGGCCAAGGAGCAGCGTCAACGCATTGCGCTGTTGGGGCGGCACCTGAGCCGCTTCCAAATTGAAAAAATGATGGAGCACCTCACCACAGGCTACATGCGCGCGCTCAACGAAAACGATGTGGAGCGGCGTGCCCAGGTCTGGGCCATCCTGGCAGGGACGGAAGAGGTGTTGAGCGAACAGTTCAGTGCGTTTGCCAAAGATTTCGCCGCAGAGGCTGAACCTCAAACCCGTGTGAGCCGTCTGCCAATTGGTCTTCCGGGGGCCACCGAATGGCTGTCGGACCGCACGTTCGATGTGCGCAAAGTCATGGCGCTGCACGCGCACAGCATACGCAGTGCCGTGAACAACGACTTGGGGCAGACACCCAAAGACAAGGCCTTTACCTTGTGCGCCGAGTTGTACCTGATGCAGCACAGTTGTCACTGGTTTTGCAAGTCCAAGACAGTGGCCTCGGCGAGGCTCTTGGCGCGGCACCAGACCTCGTATGAAAAGGTGTTGGCCTCTGTGTCGCCCCGCACCCTTCAAGCTTATTTGGCGTTGACGGGGCAATGACCTGTTTGCCTTTGCCCCTCAAATGCTTCAGCCCAGGGCACGCTTGAGTGCACTGGCGCACAGTGTCACGGCTGTGTTGGCCTCTCGCAGTACTTTGCCCATGGTGATGAACCCATGAATCTGCCGTTCAAAGCAGATGTACTCGGTGGGCACACCGGCTGAGGACAGGGCATCGGCATACTGCAGGCCTTCATCACGCAACGGGTCAAATCCTGCGGTCAACACCAGCGCCGGGGCCGCACCAGCCAAGGACGGCGCCAAGAGCGGTGAGGCACGCCAATCGGTGTAATCGCTTTGCTGGGGCACATAGTGGTCGGCAAACCAGGTCATCGTGTCGGTGGTCAGCAAATAGCCTTGGCCATTGCTGGTGTGCGAGGCGGCCACACGGCGCATGTCTGTGGCAGGGTAAATCAACAACTGGTAAGCGGGGCAAATCGCTTGACCGCGCAGTGCCAAGCTGACCGCTGCGGCAAGATTGCCGCCAGCGCTGTCGCCGCCGACCGCCATGCGCTTGACATCCACACCCAGCGCCGAGGCTTGTGCCGCCACCCACAGAAAAGCGGCCAAGGCATCGTCATAGGCTGCCGGGAAGGCATGTTCAGGTGCAAGCCGGTAGTCAACCGACACGACCACCATGCCTGATTCATTGCACAGGCTGCGGCACAGCACGTCATGCGTGTCCAGGTCACCGATGGTCCATCCGCCCCCGTGCAAGTAGACCAAGGCAGGCAGCGCAGCACCCGGTGTGCGGCCCATGGGTTGGTACTCTCGAACTTTGAAACTGGCCCCCGCGGCCGTCACCACGTGATCTTGCACCTTGCTCACCGTCACGGGCTCTGGTTGGGTACTGGCACGCCGAGACCGGTAGAACTCCCGAGCGGCGAGGGGGGTCTGGGTATGCATCGGCGGGACACCGCTGGCAGCGATGAATTGCAGTAACCCATGGGCTTGTGGATCAAGCATGTGGAGGCCCTTTCAAATCAATTGGGATGTGGGACGAAGCCTGTGCATTATGCGGAGGCTTGCGCTCCAACGCTGTCCGCTCCGTGCCTGTACGACCCGGTTGAGCCCGACGGCGATGAACTTGTCCAAGAATATCCCGCATGTCAGTCGGGTTTTAAGGGCAGGGTTCGCGGAATGGGTGGCTGTCAGTGCCTACACTGTGCTTGTTACAAAATGTATTTATCGTTGTGCGTCCCCGGGAAAGAGGACGATCAAAAGGGGAGCAGGTGTCTTTTTGGAGTCTTGACGAAGTCCAAGCAGAGTGGGTGGCCCGGCACGAGGCTTTGGCCAAATTCGTGGCCTTGGTATCTGCCTTTTTGTTTGTGTCTTATGTGATTGTCGACGAGATCATCGCGCCGCAGTTGGTAGCAAAGACCTTGCCATGGCGCGTGCTGGCCATGCTGCCTTGTCTGGGCGTCTATGTGCTGTTGACCCGCAAAGCTTGGCTTCGCTGGGTCCCGGTCGCCGCCGCTCTGACGGCAGTGGTCATCACGTCTGTCGTTTCCGTCATTTTTGTGGTGATCATGGGCAATGTGGCCGTGGCCATCGCGGCGCAGATGCAGGTGTTGATGGCTGTGGCTGTTGTCGCCTGTTTGCGCACCATCGTTCGTGTGCTCGTCCCCGCCATGTTGCTGTCATTCAATGCCGCGTTGTGGTGGATACAGGCACCTGCAGAGAGCTTTGCTTTGGCCAACTGGGTGTTGGTCTGTGCGTTGGGCGTCCTGATGATCGTCAGTGAAGCCGCATACCGCAACTTCCTGCTTCGCCGCCGACTGGAATTGAGCCTGCTGGAGCAGGCGACCATTGTGCAAACGTCGGACGATGCCATCATCACCAAGACCTTGGATGGCAAAGTCAGCAGCTGGAACAAAGGGGCTGAGCGTCTCTTTGGCTACACCGCAGAGGACATGTTGGGGCAATCCATGCTGGTCTTGTTCCCTGCCGACCGGACCATGGAAGAGGCGCAAATCCTCAGGCGCATTGCGCAAGGTGAAGCCGTCCAACACTTTGAGACGGTGCGTGTGTGCCAAGGTGGGCAGTTGAAAGACGTGTCTGTGTCCATTTCGCCGCTCCGTGATGTGCAGGGACGCTTGGTGGGGGCCTCCAAAATTGCCCGCGATATTTCGGAGCGCAAGCGCATCGAAACCGCACTTCACGAGAAAGAGCAAATCTTCCGCTTGGCCATCGAAACCTCAGGCGAAGGGTTTTGGGTGGCGGACGCAGAGGGTCGCATTTTGGACGTCAATGAAGCCTATGCGATGTATTCGGGGTACAGCCGAGATGAGTTGCTCACCAAAACCATCAACGAGTTAGACGCCT
>CAZHDP010000359.1:0-2124 GCA_964531605.1 uncultured Burkholderiaceae bacterium
CGACGAGTCGAGGCCATCGCGAACCCACTCTAACGCACCATCCCAATAGAAGTAGCCCAACGTGAAGGCGGCTCCAGCCATCAAAGCCAGGGGCAAGAGTGACATCGCAATGACGCGAGGAAGCAGACAGTAGATTGCCGCTCGCCAAAAGGAATCAAGAAACAATTTCATGCCCAAAGGATACAACCGTGGTGTTGCCGTGGCGAGGCCTGTCGCACCGGAACTCCGGCACGATTGCTCAAAACCACAGGCTGAGCCCGCTTGGCTGCGCAGCTTAGCCGCACATGCACCGAACGATGATCAGGCGCGACCGATCAAACGCAGCACCCCTCGCCATTGCTGTTGCCACAGGCCGCGCCCGTAGTCTCGATGGGTTTCAACCTGGTCACGGATGCCTGTGGGGTCAAACCGGTATTCAAAATTGGCGGTGCGAAACAGCATGTCCCACCACGGCAGCAACACACCAAAATTACACCCACCCAAGGTATCACGGCCATGAGACTCGTGTCCCAGACCGATGCTGTGGTGCAAGCGGTGAAAACGGGGGCTGACCCACAAGCGCTCCCCCACCGCGCCGAACCACAACTTGACGTTGGCATGCTGAAAGTTTTCACTGAGCTGGGTGAAGGCCACCATGGCCACAAACTGGCCGGGCGGCACGCCAATGAGGATGGCCACCACCACCACCACAGCATCGCGAATGACATCGTCCAAGAAATGGTTACGGTTGTCGCTCCACATGGTCATCTGCCGCTGGGAATGGTGCACGGCGTGCAATGACCACCACCAATCAAAATGGTGTTGCCCCCGGTGCACGGCATACTGCAGCAAATCGAAAATCACCAGGTAGATGACAAAACTCACCCAAGCGGCGTCCGCCCAATGAGGGAGCCACTGGTCGACATGGAATGTGGGCAAGCCCATCGTTCTCAACACCCCAAGGCCATCGTCCAGCAAAGGGTCCAGCGTGAAAAACATCAAGAGCTTGAACACCCCCAGGCGGTGAATCAAGGTGTAGACCACGTCCACACGAACCGCAGCAGGGTCGCTCACCGGCTCCACGGGATACCGCTTTTCGAGCGGCCTGAAAACGGCCAACATGACCCCGATTTGGATCACGCCGATCAATAACCAACCGGTCCCCTCATAGGCCTCTACCAGGAAGTTCCCTGCGCCCAAAGCGAAGGCCAGGGGTTGTATCAGGTGCTCAAATAACAGCTGCTGGACTGCATTGAAGGCGTCAACTGCCACAGACAAGCCAGGAATGGGGTCGCTGCTCATGGTGCGGCCTTGTCAATCCACGACCGGTAGGCGGGGTGATCCCTCAGGGTACGGAAACAGTAGCCTTTGGCTTGCAGCCCGGTGATCAGCGGTTCAAGGACGGCGGGCGCCCAAGGGTCTTGCCGAGACCAAATGCCCAAGTGGGCCATCAAAATATCACCGGGTTTCACGCTGTTCAGCGCCTTTTTCAACAGCATGGCATTGCTGTATTTGTCGCTCGGCAACTCATCCCCTAAGAATCCAGCAGGCGCCCACCCAACATGCGCATACCCACACGACCGAGCGGCTGCAAGCAAGGCAGGCGATGTTTTGCCGCCTGGCGCACGAAAGAGAGGCAAGGCTTTTTGACCGGTGATGGCCGTCAACCGGTCGGTCGACCGTTGAATTTCAGCGCAATACGCGCGGGCATCCCACACCGATTCCTGCCCTTCCTGAGGACCGGCAGATGGCCTGACACGAAACCGAGTGGTTTCACCCGGAACATCCGCACGCCAATAGACGTGGTCATGGGTATGGGACGCAAATTCGTGCCCTTCAGCAGCCCGCTCGCGCCACCATCCCGCCCACGCATCGCCGAGGCTTGAGCCCCCGGTTTGCGTGCGCTCGTTGGCCGCGAAAAAGGTCACTTTGACCCCATGGCGTTTCAACACATCCGCCATGAGGGGAGCGACCGCCATGTGTCCGGTATCGAGGGTGAGGTAGACGGGCTTGTCACAAGCCGCTTGCCCCGCTCCTGAAGCCGCCGCAAAGCAGAACATCACCCACAGCGCGCGGGCGCTGCGAAAAACCGACTCAGCGCGCGGGCGCGTGATCGAGGGTCCAGATACCATGGGGCGATTTGCC
>CAZHDP010000359.1:2134-3910 GCA_964531605.1 uncultured Burkholderiaceae bacterium
ATTGACTTGCCGAACAATTTGACGCGTGGCCGTGTCGATGACGGTGACTTTACGGATCCACCGTGAGGACACGTAAATGAATTTACCACCGGCAGAGACCTCCATGCAATCGGGGCCGCCAGGTGCGACGTAGTTGTCCACCACGGCCATGGTTTGCATGTCGATTTTGCTGATGGTGTTGGCCACACGGTTGCTCACCAACACGTGCCGTTTGTCGCCAAAGGAACGAAAGGCGTGGGCACCCTTCCCTGTTTTGATGCTGTTGACGCGCTTCGGCTCGGCACCAGACACGTCGTACACCTCCACCGCGTCAGAACCGGTCAAACCGACCAGCACGAAACGGTCATCGGGCGTGCCAAAAACGTCGGCTGGCATTTCCCCCGTGGCCGTGCGCCAGCGTATGGTTTGCGTGGCCAGGTCGATGGCCACCAATTCATTGCTGTCTTGCATCGTGGCGTAAATCACAGTGCTCTTGGAATCGATCCAGACATGGCTGGGCGTTTTGCCTGTGGAAATGCGCTTGGCAAGCGCCATGTCTTTGCCATCCCAATGGTAGATGTCGATGTGGTTCAAACGATTGGCCGCGGTGATGAACCACTTCATGTCGGGGGAAAACCGCAGTTGGTAAGGGTCCAAAATCCCTTTGACCACGCGCTGCACTTTGGCCGTTCGAGGGTCGATGAAGGTCAGGGAGTCACCCAAAGCATTGGCGACGATCAACGACTGCTCATCGGGCGTCAAATAAAGGTGATGCGGCTCTTTCCCCGTCGCAATACGGTCCGTTTCTTTCCATGTTGAGGGATCGATCACGCTGATGGTGGCGTCCAATGAATTCAACACAAAAATCGGGGGTGGGACAGACGCTGCAGGCGCTTGCTGGGCCTGCGTTGTAGACACCACGGTCATCCAAGACAAGAGTACGAAATGGCAAGCAAAACGGGTAAAGAGATTCACAATGGACTGCTGTATAAAAACACCCCACAGTGTAGCTGCAGGTGATTCCCGTACACCCTGCCACGGTATACCGTGGCACGCGGGCAGGGATTGGCATTCGGGCTTATATTCCTGAAAAGAGGCTCCTGGTCTACGGGGGCAAAGCATCCAGGAGACCCCATGAAGGTACACCAAACCGTTCTGTCATCCCATTTCGACGCGGCTGCGGCTTATGCGGAGATTGCGGCATTCAACCCAGGTGTGGTGTTGGTGTTTGGGTCGACGACAGCCTTGCAAGACAGTGCGCAAGCCCTGGCGGATGCAACGCCAGGGGCCATTCGCCTGGGATGTTCGACGGCTGGAGAGATCACGCCGGAGGGTGTTCAAGACCAAAGTCTGGTGGTGACGGCACTGAGCTTTGACAAAACACAGGTCAAACAAGCCAGTGCCCGATTGGCCAGCATGGACGACTCACACAACGCCGGTGTCCGGCTGGCGCAGGCACTGCCAGCGGCAGGCTTGCGAGCCGTTCTGGTGTTAGGCCAAGGCGTGAACATCAACGGCAGTGCGCTCATTCAAGGCATGACGCAAGTGCTGGGCGCGAACACCCCGATCACAGGTGGTTTGGCCGGAGATGGCGGCGCGTTCCAACAAACTTTCGTGCTTGACAGCGATGGCGTCAGCTCAGACCGGGTAACCTGTATCGGGTTTTATGGCGACAGCTTGGTGTATTCACATGGCTCATTCGGCGGATGGGTGCCTTTTGGCCCCGCGCGGAAGGTCACGCGTTGCGCCAACAATGTGCTGTATGAACTCGACGGCGAGCCTGCGCTCGACGTCTAC
>CAZHDP010000360.1:0-3267 GCA_964531605.1 uncultured Burkholderiaceae bacterium
ATCTTGGATGTGTGCATGCTATAAACGCCGTGCCTGGACTACTGGATATAAACCCATTCGGGTTTATCGGTAGCCAAATGCAAGGCCTAAATGATCGTACTCAAAGCGACTCAAGACAGAGTTCTAGCGGTTCTTCAATCCGTATCTGGCATTGTTGAACGACGCCACACCCTCCCAATTCTTGCAAACGTAATTGTCCGCCGCGGAATCTTGTCGATCTCTGACGGGTTTCCAGAAAGCGGCGGTGGCGGTGCCAGCGCTGCAATCACAGTCATAGGTGTTGACGCCGATGCAGCCGGGGCAGATGCCACCGGTGCGGGGCCAGACGTAGCAGCAAGTGATGACGACGAAGGTGGCGAAGGCGATGGCGACCCCGACCGACAAAGCAGAAAGGCACTCAGAACCAGAAACCCCAAGGTAGGCGCTGACCAGCGCAGTTCATCCACCAACAAACGCCGAGATGGCGCTGTAAACCAAATGACCTCAACCCCTCGCGCAGATGCGCAACCCAATGCCACCACTTCGGCTGGCGCTCTCCCCTCTCCCCAAAATCCTGACATTGCCCTGTGGCGCTTGCCCACGGTGTTGGCACACGTCCCGGTTAGCCGATCCCACTGGTGGGCAGGCGTGGCCGAAGGCCGTTACCCCGCACCCGTGAAGCTGTCAAAACGCTGCGTCGCCTGGCGCAGCGCCGACATTCGCGCCCTGATTGCTTCTTTCTAAACGAGGTGCAGCATGAAAAGCACCTTGAACGGCACAGCGCCGGGAAAAAGCACGTCTGTACGCACGTCGGTTTCACTCGCAGCGGGAGGTCAACATGCCGTTTGACCGCACCCTACTCCCTGACGCGCTTACCTACTTTGAAAACCAAGGCCTAACGCTCAAAGGCCCACGCTCCGCCAAGTGGAAAACCACCACCTGCAACTTTCACGGTGGCTCAGATTCCATGCGCGTCAACGTCGCCACGGGCGCATGGGTGTGCATGAGCTGCGGCGAGAAAGGCGGCGACGTGCTGGCCTACGAGATCAAGGACGGTGGCCGCGAGTTTGTGGACGCTGCCAAAGCCTTGGGCTGCTGGGTGGACGATGGCCGTCCGCCAGTAGCCACCAAGCCCACGCCGCTCAGTCCGCGCCTGGCGCTATCGGTGATGGCGTTTGAGTCCACGCTCGCGGCTGTAGCTGCGGGCAATGTGGCCAACGGCGTGACGCTGACCGATGCCGACCGGGCGCGCCTGATGGTGGCGGCCAATCGCATCAACCGACTGGTGGAGGCCTTCGCATGAATCCGCACGACTATGAACACTTTGCCGCCGGTCTGGACGACGACGTGGGGATTGCAGTCGCTATCAATTCAGTAGCTGCTCACGCACGTTCTACGAGGGCTAGCGGCCAATTTGGCACTGAACTATTGCCCAAAAGCACGGTGGTGCTGACTTGCGGCGCTGACCTGACGCCGGAGCCCGTGCAATGGCTCTGGCCGGACTGGCTAGCGCTGGGCAAGTTCCACCTGTTGGCGGGCGCGCCCGGGCAGGGCAAAACCACCATCGCAATGGGAATGGCTGCCACCGTCACCATTGGCGGGCGCTGGCCGGATGGGTCACGCTGCGCTGCGGGCAACGTGCTGATCTGGAGCGGCGAGGACGATTACACCGACACGCTGCTGCCCCGCCTGATTGCAGCGGGGGCAGACCGAAGCCGGGTCTTCTTTGTGGACGGCACGCGCACGGGCGGCGTGGTCAGGCCGTTTGATCCATCTACCGACACGCGCACGTTGAAAGAGGCAATCCAGCAAATCGGCAGCGTGCGCCTGATCGTGATTGACCCGGTATCTACCGCCGTGGCGGGTGACAGCCACAAGAACACCGAGGTGCGCCGTGGCCTGCAACCATTGGTTGACCTGGCCACCACCATCAACGCGGCGTTGCTGGGCATCACCCACCTGTCCAAAGGCGGCCAAGGCAGCGACCCGGCGCAGCGGGTGATTGGCAGCATTGCGTTTACCGCTGTGGCGCGCGTGGTGCTGGTGGCCGCGCGGGTGAAGGGCGAGGACGGTTCAGACAAGCGCATCCTGGCGCGCAGCAAATCCAACATCGGCCCGGACAACGGCGGGTTTGAATACCACTTGGCGCAGGTGGAAGCGTTGCCCGGTATTGATGCCAGCCGGATCGAGTGGGGCCAAGCGGTGGAAGGCTCCGCCCGCGACCTGCTGACCGACCCGGCAGAGGGCGACGACGGCACCGACCATGCGGACGCTGTGAGCCTGTTGAAAGCGGAACTGACAGCGGATTGCTGGACTGGTGCCAACCATGCCACTCAGGCACTGAAAGATGCCGGGTTCACCAAAAAGCAGATTTGGACGGCATCCAAAAAGCTCAAGGTGGTTCGCACAAAAGGCGGCATGGGTGGTGGCTGGTACTGGCGTTTGCCGGGTGGCTGTGACATTGCGTTGCCGGTCGAAGATTCCAAATCACCCGAAGGTTCCGAAGATTCCCCGTCTGAAAAACAGGAGCCTTTGGAATCTTCGGAGATTGTTCAGGCTGCAAATGAACTTGTCGAGGTGGAACTGTGAGCGCGCAAGCACTGATCCGGCAGGCGCAGGCGTCAGGCGTGGCGTTGCGGCTAGTGGGTGGCAAGGTCAAGGCCAGTGGACCCCGCGAGGCGGTGGCACGTTTACTTGTGCCCTTGCGTGAACACCGGGCAGCGTTGGCCGATGCGCTGCAAACCGAGCCTGCGCAGCCAAAACCCAGCGCAACGGCAGAGGCAGCGCCCGAATCCGCCGACTGGCACGCGCTGGACGCGGCCTATCTGGCCCACCACTTCAACTGCCCCACTTGCATCGCCGCCGGGCGTGGCAGCCGGTATGGTTTGCGCTGCGGTGTCGGCTCGGCACTGTGGCGGGCGTATTGCGCATGAGGTGACCGCGCCTTGCGGTAAGCTTCCCCCTTGTGCAAAAAGCACCAGGGAAATCCGCAAGAATTCAATGGCTATCAACAATCTGACCTCTATCGCTCCCCGTGGGCCTGCTGCAACTCGCTGCGGGGCGGAATGAGCCTCGTTAAATCCAAAAAACGCGTTGCCGACCACGGCGAAGTCTTTACGCCCGCGTGGATGGTCGAGGCCATGCTGGACCTAGTGAAGGAAGAGACTGAGCGCATTGACTCCCGCTTTCTGGAGCCAGCGTGTGGCAGTGGCAACTTCATCGTGCAAATACTCAAACGCAAGCTTGCGGCGGTGGAACTCAAATTCGGTAAGTCTGACTTCGAGCGGC
>CAZHDP010000360.1:3277-3901 GCA_964531605.1 uncultured Burkholderiaceae bacterium
CGAGCGGCAGCATTACGCCCTGCTGGGGCTTATGTGCATCTACGGCATTGAGCTACTGGCCGACAACATTGCCGAATGCCGCGCCAACGTGCTGGATGTATTTGCCCAGTACCTCAACATTGATGAGACGGACGACCTGTACCGCGCCGCAACACATGTACTGTCAGTCAATTTGGTGCACGGCGACGCGCTGACCATGCGCGCCGTGGACGGCCAGCCCGTCAAGGACCGTCCGCCCATCACCTTTGCCGAATGGGGTTACCTTGGCAAGGGCAAGTTTCAGCGGCGCGACTTCCGGTTTGACGTGCTCACCGGCTCGTCCGCCTTTAGCGCAGAGGGCTCGCTCTTTGCCGATCTGGGCAAGCACGAAATTTTTGCCCCCATCAAAACCCACCTGCCCATGACGGTGCGCGAGTTGGCTTCATGCTGCAACTGAACCCAGACGGTCACCAACCTGAACACCCCGAATGCCTATGAAAACCGAACTTGTTCACTCGCTCACCAACACTTTTGAAGCTCACGCGCAGCGGGCCGATAACGGTGTTGAATTTTGGCTGGCACGCGACATTCAGCACCTCTTGGGCTATGCCAAATGGGAAAACTTTTTGAACGTCGTTAGCCGGG
>CAZHDP010000361.1:0-3869 GCA_964531605.1 uncultured Burkholderiaceae bacterium
GTACGCAAATTGGTTGTCGAAACTGGCGGTGACAAGGTGAATCAATGGCTCGCGTACGAGCGAGACATCGTGTCCGACTTTCAAAAGGTGTACGGTGAATTACCGGGCCCATTGATCGGCATAGGGGTGATGACCGATACGGACAATACGCAGACCAAAGCGCACGCTTTGTATGGTCCTGTTGAAGTGGTGGTGGATTGACGGACTACCGATAAACCCTTTTGACGACAGGTCGTGGTTTGAAGCATAGTCTTCAGTTTTCAACTGGAGGTCTTCATGGTGTTTCAAAAGCTCCCGCTGGTGTTGTCATTGCTGGTGGCTCTGCATCCGTTGTTCAGTGAGGCCAAAACGTTCAAATGGACGAGTGCCAGCGACATTCCAACTTTGGACATCCATTCTCAGAACAACGCGTTGGGCAATGGCGTGCATGCCGCCATTTACGAATCGTTGGTCTACTACAACAGCAACACGTTCAAGGTGGAGCCTCTGCTGGCTACAGGTTGGCGAGAAGTTTCACCAACGCAAGTGAGGTTCAATTTGCGTGCGGGCGTCAAATTCAGTGATGGCTCGGCATTGACTGCCGATGACGTGGTGTTTTCCATTCACCGTGCCATGGCTAAAACATCCAATTACATGGTGTTCACCCAAGGCATTGACAAGGTCGTGAAGGTCAATGAGGGGACGGTGGACTTTCTCATGAAAGGCCCCAACCCCGTGCTGTTGAACCAACTCACAGAGTTGCGCATCATGAGCAAGGCTTGGGCTGACAAGAACAAGTCCTTGGAACCCAAAGACATTCGCACCAAGGACGAGAGCTACGCCCACCGCAATGCGATGGGTTCTGGGCCGTTCATGGTCAAAGAATGGCAGCCCGATCAAAAGCTGGTGTTGGTCAGAAACCCCCACTGGTGGGGGGCGAGCGTTGCGCCAACCAACGTCACCGAAATCATCTATACCCCCATCAAGCAAGAAAACACACGAACTGCGGCCTTGCTTTCAGGGGAGGTGGATTTCATGCTGGATCCGAGCCCACAAGACCTGAACCGACTGCGCAGCAATGCCAATTTGAAGGTCATTGATGGTGTTGAGAACCGAACCATTTTCTTGGGCATGGACCAGTTTCGCGATGAATTGCCTGGGTCCAACATCAAAGGCAAAAACCCGCTGAAAGATGTGCGTGTTCGCAAGGCGCTTTACCAGTCCATCGACATTGACACCCTTCAGCGCGTGACCATGCGGGGTTTGAGTCAGCCTACCGGTGCGCTGGTAGCGCCACAGGTTGCAGGGTGGACCGAGCAAGTGCACAAGCGTCTGCCGTATGACGTGGAGGGTGCTAAAAAGCTGCTTGCAGAAGCAGGATATCCCGCAGGTTTTGAGGTGGATTTCGCTTGTCCGAACAACCGCTACATCAATGACGAGGAAATCTGTCAGGCCGTGACGGCCATGTGGGCGAAAGCGGGCGTCAAAGCCAAACTTCGAACCTTGCCACTGGTCACCTACTTTCCTGTGATTCAGCGGTACGAGGCCAGCATCTACATGTTGGGTTGGGGTGTGCCCACCTTTGATTCCTTGTACAGCTTGCAGTCGCTGACGCGCAGCGTGGGCAGCGGAGGGGATGGCAATTACAACGTGGGTCGTTACAGCAATCCGCGCATGGACTATGTGGTTGACCGGATCAAGGTAGAGACCGACTTGCCCGTGCGCAACCGCCTGCTGACGGAGGGGCTCCAGCTGCAAAACGACACGGTGGCGCACATCCCTTTGCACAACCAAATCATCCCTTGGGCCATGAAGAAGTCGGTAGACGTGGTCCATCGTGCGGACAATCGACTGGACTGGCGGTTGATCAAGGTGAATTGACGCGTCTTGTTGACATGCACAGGTGTATTCTTGTGCCACCACGCATGCTGACAGCCGCGTTTGCTCTGTTAGCATTGTCATGAAGCATTCACTACATTCATGTTCGCCTTTATCCTTCAGCGTTTGATCCAAGCTGTGATCGTGATGGTCTCCGTGGCCTTCATCGCGTTCATGCTTTTCCAGTACGTGGGAGACCCCGTGGTCGGGTTGCTGGGCCAAGACGCCAAGCCAGACCAAATTGCCCAGTTGCGTGCTGATTTGGGTTTGGATCAGCCGTTTTTTGTCCAGTTTTGGCACTTCTTGTCGAACGCAGTGCAAGGGGAATTTGGTTTGAGCTTGCGCCAAGGGGCCAAAGTTTCCCGCTTGCTGGCTGAGCGCTTCCCTGCCACCTTGGAGTTGGCTTTCGTGGCTGCCTCTCTCGCACTGATCGTGGGCATCCCGATGGGGGTGTATGCGGCATTGAAACGAGGCACTTTCAGCAGTCAACTGTTCATGACGCTCTCTTTGCTGGGTGTGTCTTTGCCCACTTTTTTGATCGGCATTTTGTTGATTTTGTTGTTTGCTGTTGTCTTGGGTTGGTTTCCCAGCTTCGGGCGTGGGGATGTTGTTCAATTGGGGTGGTGGAGCACGGGCTTGCTGACCGCCAAAGGCTGGCATCACATTGTGTTGCCAGCCATCACCTTGGCTGTGTTCCAGCTCACGTTGATCATGCGGCTGGTCAGGGCCGAAATGCTCGAAGTGCTGCGTACCGATTACATCAAGTTTGCGCGCGCTCGCGGCTTGACGGACCGTGCCATTCACTTTGGTCACGCGCTCAAGAACACGCTGGTGCCAGTCATGACCATCACGGGTTTGCAATTGGGCTCTTTGATTGCATTTGCGATCATCACGGAAACGGTATTCCAGTGGCCAGGCATGGGATTGCTGTTCATTCAGGCGGTGACGTTCGCTGACATCCCCGTGATGGCGGCCTACCTTTGTCTGACTTCACTGATTTTTGTGACCATCAATTTGGTGGTCGATCTGTTGTATTTCGTGGTTGATCCGCGTTTGCGGATGGGCCCTGGGGGGCATTGAACATGGGTTCGACACTGACGCCATCTGTCGGTTTGCGCTACGCTGCATCAGGCGGCATTTTTTCAAGGATTGCACAGTACCACCCTGAGTTGACGGCTTTCCGCAGAGATTTGCACAGCCATCCAGAGTTGGGTTTTGAAGAGGTGTACACCTCAGCCCGTGTGGTTGAAGGCCTTAAGCTGTGTGGTGTCGACGAAATCCACCAAGGTATCGGAAAAACTGGGGTGGTGGGTATCGTTCGTGGCCGTCAAAACACGTCCAACAAAGCCATTGGTCTGCGTGCCGACATGGACGCCTTGCCGATGCAGGAGCACAACGCGTTCGATTGGAAATCGGGCAAGCCTGGACTGATGCACGCCTGTGGTCATGACGGTCATACCGCCATGCTCATGGGGGCTGCCCGTTACTTGGCAGAAACCCGGCAGTTTGACGGCACGGCTGTGTTGATTTTTCAACCAGGCGAAGAAGGCTACGCGGGGGCCCGCGCCATGATGCAAGACGGCTTGTTTGACCGTTTTCCGTGTGACAAAGTCTTCGCCCAGCACAATTCACCTGAGACGCCCCTGGGCATCATCGGTGTGACACCGGGACCGATGCAAGCGGCGGTCGACCGCATCGAGATCGTCATTCGGGGCAAGGGCGGACACGGTGCCCGTCCGCACAATTGCGTGGACACGGTATTGGTTGCCGCACACATCATTACCGCGGCCCAAAGCATTGTGGCGCGCAACGTATCGCCTTTCGAACAAGCGGTGATCAGCATTTGTTCGCTGCAGGCCGGGAACCCTGGTGCGATGAGCGTCCTGCCGGGCGAAGCGGTTCTGGTGGGGACCGTTCGCAGCTACAGCGAAGCTGTTCAAACCTTGGTCGAAACCCGTTTGGCGGCATTGTGTCAATCGATTGCCGAAGGTTTTGGTGCCGAGGCTCAAGTG
>CAZHDP010000362.1:0-1714 GCA_964531605.1 uncultured Burkholderiaceae bacterium
CCCAGCGCGATGGTGGGCAGTGAAGCCAACTCGGCGGCCATGGCCAGTGCGGCGGTGGGGAGTTGGTCGGCAGGGACCACGCGGTCCACCATGCCCAGTTGCAAAGCTTCTGCGGCCTGCACCACGCGGCCGGTGAAGTACAGCTCACGGGCCTTGGCCGCGCCCACCAAGTGGGTCAAGAAATAGCTGCCGCCAAAGTCGCCTGCGAGGCCCACTTTAGAGAACGCCGTGGTGAGCTTGGCATCGTCCGCCATGATGCGCAGGTCGCACGCCAGCGCCAGCGACAAGCCAGCACCTGCAGCGGGTCCGGGGATGACGGCGAGCGTGGGTTTGGGCATCTCGTGCAGCATGCGCGAGGCTTCCATGCGGATGCGCAAGTCGTCCACGCGCTGGTCGAAGCTCATGGGCAAGCCGCCGCCTGCTGCAGCCTTGGCAAAGCCTTTGACATCGCCACCTGAACAAAATGCTTTGCCGGTGCCAGTGAGCACCACAGCGCGCACATTGGCGTCGGTGGCCAAACGGGTGAGGGCTTCTGAGAGGGCCGCCATCATCGGCCGCGTCAAGGCGTTGCGGGCCTCGGGGCGGTTCATCGTCAACGTGGTGATGCCGTTGGCATGGGTTTCAATCAGGTCGGTGGTGGCTGTGGTCATGGGGTCTCCTGTGGTGTTGGGGGTAATGCGAGGGGTAATGCGAGGGGTAGATGCGGGAGCTTACTTCAGCCCCGCGTTGAACTGGGGTGCGCGTTTCACGCGATAGGCTTCGATGCCTTCTTTGGCATCAGGGTGGTGGTCGGTGATGGCTGTCTTCGCCGCGATCTCATCGAGCGCATGTGCAAACGACAACTCAGCAGCTTGGTAAATCGAGCGCTTGAGCATGCGCATCGCAACTTGCGGGCCGTTGGCCAGTTCGGTGGCGAGGGCAAGGGCACTGTCGGCCAACGCGACATCGTCCACAACGTCATGCAACAAGCCCAAGTCCAGCGCTTGCTCTGCGGTGACGATGCGCTTGCGCATCAAGAAGTCCATGGTGCGGGCCACGCCCATCAGCTGCACCAGCAGGTACTGCCCGCCCTCATCGGGCAACAACCCAAAACGCAAGGTGGCACTGCCCAGGGTGGCCGAGCGGGCCGCCAGGCGAAAGTCACACGCCAACGCCAGCGAAAAGCCTGACTGGATGGCCATGCCGTTGATGGCAGCGATGGTGAGTTTGTCCAACTCGCGCAGGGTGGTGTTGAGCTTTTGCGACACCCAGCGCAGCGCGTTGTAAGTGCCCAACTCGCTGTCATGGCCAGGGTGGATGGCAGGCACTTGGGAATGAGCGTCACCCACGCCGTCTTTGTAGGCTTTGAGGTCGTCACCCGCAGAAAACGCGCGCCCTGTGCCGGTGAACACGATGACGCGCACGCGTGGGTCCATCTGCGCCTGGGTGAGGGTTTCGATCAGGTTGCGCTTGATCGCCGTGCTCATGCCGTTGAGCTGCTCAGGGCGGCTGAAAGTGATCCAGGCGATGCCAGGTGGTGACAAACGCACCGTGTAGCCGGTGAAGGTGCCGAGCAGGGGGTCGCGCAGCAGAGGGTCGCTTGGGGCCCCCGCTTCTCCATGGGTCTGCATGTCAGCCCCGCAGCTTGTCGTTCAAGCGGCGCATGCCACCAAGCCAGCGGTCGTAGTCCTTGGCTTTGCGTTGAAAGTAGTCCAGCACCTGGGGATGCGGCAAG
>CAZHDP010000362.1:1724-3860 GCA_964531605.1 uncultured Burkholderiaceae bacterium
TCAAAAACTTGCTTTGGTCGAACGCCTCGATCACGCTGTCGCACAGGGCCTCGACGCCCACCACGCCATCGATGGCGGACGACACACCGGGCACGTTGGCTCGGGCGCGGATCAACGGCGTGTCAACCGCTTGCGGGCACAGCACCGACACGCCCAAGCCCTTGCTGCCGTGGCGGATGGCCAAGGTTTCGGCAAACGCAATCGACGCGTGTTTGGTGACGGCGTAGCTCGACGAGGGGAGCGAAGTGAGCAAACCCGCCGCAGATGCCGTGACCATGATGTGGCCCTCGCCACGCTGCAGCATGCCGGGCACCACCGCACGGGCCAACCAGACGTGGGCCATGACGTGGATGTTCCAGTTCAGCAGCCAATCGGCGTCAGCGGCCTCTTCGCCACCATCACGCACCAAGCCGGCGTTAGAGCAACACAGGTCCAGGCGCCCAAACGCTTGCTGTGCGGTGGCCACCAGCGCTTGAATATCGGCCTCGCGGGTCACGTCGCAAGCCTGGGCATGAACAGGGCAGGCCGTACCAGAAGCGCTGGCGGCCAGTCGCAGCTCATCGGCCAGCGTTTGCAGCATGGGCAACTGCACATCGCCCAATACCAAACCCGCAGCCCCCTCAGCGAGGAAACGCCGGGCCAAACCGGCACCGATGCCGCTGGCGGCCCCGGTGATGAGCACCACTTTGCCTGCAACTTTCATGGATAACACCCTGGTCAATGAAGAGGGCCATGCCGTGCAAGGCATGGGCGCCAGAAATCATAGGCCGCAGCGGCCGCAGGGCTTGTCCGCTAAAAGACAGCCAGACAGCTGAGCCGGGTGCGCCTCAGGCCACGGCCATCACGCTCAAGAGCGCGAGTGGGGCCGTCTCGGCACGCAGCACGCGTGGCCCCAAAGTGACGGGCACAAAGCCCAGCTGCATGGCCTGGGCTTCTTCTTGGGGGCTCAAGCCCCCTTCGGGGCCCGACAACGTGGTGATGCGCGTGAGCGGGGTACCCCCAGCGTGGTGCTGGGTCAGCCAGGCGCCAAACGGTTGGCTCTCCGCACGGAACGAGAGCATCAGGCGGTGCGTGTTGGTGTTGGCGTCGGCGTCGGCCTGGCCCTGTGCCGCCGCCCATTTGCCCCACGGCAGCACCTCGTGCACCAGAGGCACGCGGTTGCGGCCACATTGCTCACAGGCGGCCACGGCAATGCTTTGCCAATGGGCCTGCTTTTTGGTGGCACGCTCGGCGGCCAGGCGCAACACGCTGCGCTCGGTCACCAAGGGCTGGATGCTCGTCACGCCCAGCTCGGTGGCTTTTTCAACCAACCAGTCCATACGGTCGTTCGCAGGCATGCTGAGCACGAGGTGCACCTCGACCGGCGATTCACGCTCCACCGGATCGTGCGCACCCACCTCGACTTGAACATCGCTGCGGCCCATGCGCAGCACGGTGGCGGTGTATTCACCCCCCGTCTCACCCCCCAGCCTTCCACCGTCAAACAGCGTCACCGTGTCGCCCGGTTGCATGCGCAGCACTTGAACATGGCGCGCAGCGGCGGCGGGCAGGTCCAACTGGGCACCGGTGTGCAGCGGCAGAGGGCAGTGGATACGGGGCATTGCTATACCTTTGGTAGCTGTAAAGACAGGCAGGACGTGCCGTACAGGGTGTTTTTATCTTGACTGCGCAGTGCGGTGCCGCAAAGCCACCCGCTGCGCCTGCACAAACGCCGCGCCGCTGAGCACACTCATGCCGACCAGCAGGGCCACGCCCCAGTTGTAGTTATTCGACACGCCCCACAAACTGCCGATGGCCAGCGGTGCGAGCGACCGGGCAATGGCCGAGGGCAAGCCCAATGCGCCGTTGAGCGAGGCCACGTGCGTGCGGCTGACGTACTCGGCCATGGCGGTGCCTTTGACGATGGTGAGCATGCCATTGGCCAAGCCAAACACCGTGGCGAACACCAAGCCCAGGACGACCGCCACAGTGGGGCCCGCCACCATCAGCGCGGCCAGCAACAGCAACGATACGGGCATCAACAGCACGATGAAGCGGTTGACGCGGTGCACGTTGAAATGGTGCTCCAACTTGTAAATCATGAACCGCCCCACCACCTGCACCACGCCGATGCTGGCGGGCACCAGCATCACCCAA
>CAZHDP010000363.1:0-3859 GCA_964531605.1 uncultured Burkholderiaceae bacterium
AGCGTCAGCAGACTCAAGGTGAAATCGGCCTTTCGGCACGTTGGCATTGCGTTGTTTGCTATCTTTAAAGTAGCAATTTGGGGCAGCAATGCGCCCGTGTCTGCAGCCAGTCCACTGGGCACATCGACGGCCAGCACAGGCGCATCTTGGGTGTGCATGTGGGCAATCCAGTCGGCCATCACGCCACGCGGGGCGGCATCTGCGCCGATGCCCAGCAAAGCGTCAATGCAAAGGTCCCACTGTGCCGGGGGCGTTGCGCTGAGGGTGATGCCGTGGGCTGTTGCTCTTGCCCAGGATGCCAACGCATCAGCTGGACTCCGTTGCGGCGAGCCCAACCATGTGACCGTGACCTGTTTGCCCTGTTGCTGCAAATGCATGGCGGCTTCCAGCCCATCGCCCCCGTTGTTGCCAGGCCCACAGGCCACCCAAATGTGCCGTGCGTGAGGGACTTTTGCCAAGGCCAATTGCGCCACCGCCAGCCCTGCGCGTTGCATCAGGGCATGGCTTGGCAGCCCTGCGAATGCGGCTTGCTCCATCCGCCGCGTGGTGGCCGTGTCGTGCAACGGGTAGGCACGTTCGGCGAACAGGGGTTGCAGCGTTGAAGGAACGGTCATGGTTGTCTGCGTGTCAAGGCTTCAGGGTGTCAAGCGGTAGCCCAGCCGAGAGATGCCCAAGCCGTCTAAATCAATGCCTGGGTCGCGACCACGGATCACATCTGCCACCGCGCGGGCGCTGCCGCAACTCAATGCCCACCCGCTGGAGCCATGACCCAGGTTGAGCCAGACGCCTGGGGTGCCGCTGTGGCCGATCAACGGTGGCCCATCCGGCAACATGGGGCGAGCGCCTTTCCAGCGTTGAACACCCGACGAGAGCTGTGCCGCCCCCGGAAACCAGTCATGCAACACTTTGTAGAGGGTTTGCACGGCGGCGTCGCCTTGTTGGTCCAGTCGTCCGCCAATTTCGGCGCTGCCAGCCACGCGCACGCGCTGACCCAGCCGCGAGATGGCGACCTTGTAGCGCTCGTCCATCAACGCCGCTCGGGGGGCATTCAGGGGTTCCCGAATTTGCGCGCTGATGGAATAACCGTGCACGGCGGCCATGGGCAATTTCAGGCCAAGGGGGCGCAGCAGCCGCACGGATGCCAAGCCTGCACACACCACCACCGCATCAAAATGCTCGGTTTGGGCTGGTGTGGCAGGGTTTGTTGCTATCGAAAGGGTAGTGGGAGAGGCTTTGTCCAGGGCTGAAATGGTGGTGTTGAAGCGGAAGGTCACGCCTGCGCTTTGCAGGTGGTTCTTGAGCATCAACGCAAACTGTCGGCAATTGCCGACCTCGTCGTCCGGCAGGTGAATAGCGCCGTGGAAGGCGGTGTCTGGGTTCAAGGCCGGTTCGATGAGCCTGGCCGCTGGGGCATCAAGCTCTCGGTAGCCCACACCTGCTTCACGCAGCACCTGCAGGCTGGGTTGGACCAGCGCATGGTCTTTGGCGCTGCGCAAGAGCACCATGTAACCCTCGGCACGGTCATATTCCAGGTTCAACTCGGCGCTGATGCGGTGCAGCCGCTCCCGGCTGTAAAAAGCGAGCCGTTGCAGCCGTTGACGATTGGCCAGGTACAGCGGCAGTTTGCAGGCCCGCCACCATTTCCACATCCACGCCAGTTCCTGGCCTGACAAAGGCAGGGTCACGCGCACAGGGGCGTGGCGGCTGAACAGGTAGCTCAGCACCTTGCCAGGCATGCCCGGTGCCGCCCACGGGGTCACGTAGCCCGGTGCAACCACACCGGCATTGGCAAAACTGGTTTCCTCGGCCGCCGCGCTGCGCCGCTCAAACACGGTGACTTCATGGCCATCTGAGGCGAGTTCGTGAGCTGTCGTGATGCCGATGATGCCAGCGCCGATCACTGCAATCTTCATGCGGTCCTTGATGGGTGGGGTGCAAGCGCTGCTTCAACACGCAACGCCAGGTTCAGCACCGTGTCGTCTTGTTCCGCACCGTGCCAAAGCATGAGGCCGACGGGCAATTCTCCGGGCGCGTGGCAGGGCAGCGAGATGGCACAGCCGTCCAGCATGTTGACGACACTGGTGTTGCGCAGCAGCAGGGCATTGGCCGCAAAGAAGGCCTCGTCCCGTTCGGCCCCAGGGGCCACATCGGCCATGCGGGGGGCCGTGATGGGCACGGTTGGGCTCAACACGGCGTCGTAGCTTTGGAGCTGTCGGTTCATGCGCTTGATCCATGCTGCGCGCGCTTGCACCAGGTCCAGGTATTCAAAGGCTCTCATGTTGGCGCCACGTTCGATGCGGGCTTTGACGCGTGGGTCGTAATGGTCACCTCGCCGCGCCAGCAGCTGGCGGTGCCAGGCGTAGCTTTCGGCCGCCGAGAACCCACCTGTGGCTTGGATTGCACCCAGTTCAGCAATTTCGCTGAGCGAAATCTCTTCAATGACGGCGCCAGCGTCTTTGAGCGTGCGCAATGTGCGCTCAAAGGCGTGTGACACCGTGCTGTCCATGTTGTCGAGCAGGGTGGTTTGGGCAACGGCCAACCGATAGCCGCTCAGGGGGCTGGGGCTGCGGGTGATGCGGCGTGCAGCCAGGATTTCATGCGCCGTGATGGCGTCACGCACGCTGCGAGTCAGGGCGCAAACCGTGTCCATGGTGGTCGACAGCGGCAATGCCCCCTGGGTGGGCACACGCGATGCTGTGCATTTGAAACCCACAATGCCGTTGAGCGCGGCGGGGATGCGGATGGATCCTCCGGTGTCCGAACCCAGGCCGATGAAGGCTGCGCCGGTGGCCACCGAGACCCCCGCGCCGGAGGACGAGCCGCCGGGCACGCGAGGCTCGGCCCCAGCTGGGCAGGCATGGCGGGCGTCCCAAGCGGCAGGGGTGGGGTGGTGTGGATTGGTACCAACGCCTGAGAAGGCGAATTCCACCATGTGGGTGCGCCCAATGATCCCTGCGCCTGCCGCCCGCAGTCGCGCCACGGCCACGCAGTCAGCGGCTGCCGGTGTGGCGTCTGCAAGCGCTGTCGATCCGGCCGTGGTGACCTCGCCCGCAACGTCAAACAGGTCTTTGACGGACACACTCAGCCCCGCCAGGGGGCGCAGTGGGTTCGCCATGTTCTCAGGGTGCTGTGCCGCTGCACGCAGCTGGTCAAAGCTGGTTTGGAGAAACGCCGGAGCACAGGCTTCGGATTGCGCCATCGCCATCGATGCTTCGGCTTGCGCCAAGGCGGAAGTCTGTCCGGACGCCATGGCGTGCCGTGTGGCCTGAAGGTCAAGAAGTGGGGGCATGAGAAATCCGCAGAAATTAGAAAAGCACTGACGCAAAGGTCAGTTTAGACCAGAGCTCGTCGCTGGCGGCCAATACTTCCATCTGAAGAACTGTGGAAGAGGGTGTCCATGCTACAATCAGAGGCTTTTTTGAAATTGGCTTGCCAGTCTCGGAAAAGCAAATCGCAAATCAGCCTAACAAGGTGCTGCAAAGCCAAAACGACGGTGTTTCCGTCCGATGGCGAGCAAAACGGGCTGAATTTTAGACTTAACCTTTGGAGTTTTTTATGGCAGTTACCATGCGCGAAATGCTGGAAGCCGGTGTCCACTTTGGTCACCAAACCCGCTTCTGGAACCCCAAGATGGCCCCGTACATTTTCGGCCATCGCAACAAGATTCACATCATCAACCTGGAAAAATCGCTGCCGATGTTCCAGGACGCCGCCAAGTTTGCCAAGCAATTGGCCGCCAACCGTGGCACCATTTTGATGGTGGGTACGAAGCGCCAAGCCCGTGAAACCGTGGCTGCTGAAGCCCAGCGCGCAGGCGTTCCCTACGTTGACCAGCGTTGGTTGGGCGGCATGCTGACCA
>CAZHDP010000364.1:0-3853 GCA_964531605.1 uncultured Burkholderiaceae bacterium
GCAGGACAAGCCACCATCGACAAGGTGGCGGGCCCAATTGGCGAGTCACTCATCATGACAGCCCTCGGTTTGGCTGTCGCCATTCCAGCGGTGCTGGGCTACAACGCACTGGTCAGAGGCAACAAAAACGTGCTCAACAAACTCAACCGGTTTGCGCATGACCTGCATGCTTATTTCATCACCGGTTCGCGGGTTGGTCCCGCAGCCAAGTGAACCTGACTTGGAGCGCTGGACATGGCCTTTGGAACCCAAGACGACACCGATGAGGTGATGAACGAGATCAACATGACTCCGCTGGTGGACGTCATGTTGGTGTTGCTGATCATCTTCATCATCACGGTCCCGGTGATGAAGCACGCGGTCAACATTGACCTGCCCCGTGCCACCAACCAACCGCAAGACACCAAACCGGAAACCATCCGTCTGAGCGTGGATGCGGCGGGAGATTACCACTGGAACGAAAACAAAATCGCCGACAGCGATTTGGCCCCCATGCTCAAAGCGGAGGGCGCAAAACAGCCACAACCTGAATTGCACATCCGCGGGGACAAGTCGGTACGCTACGAACGCATCGCCCAAGCGATGGCAGCAGCCCAACAAGCAGGGCTGCACAAAATAGGGTTTGTGACCGAGCCCCGGAATTGAAAAACGCGGCCAACTGGCCGCGTTTTTCATGAGAGGCCGTGTGGTGGTTACAGACCGATGGCCGCAATGCCTGCGCGGGCGACTTGCGCGTCTTCGGTGGATTTCACGCCACTGACGCCCACAGCGCCAATGCACTGGCCATCTTTGATGATCGGCACACCGCCTTCGAGCATGCCTTTGAGGTCAGGCGCACTCAAGAAAGAGTAGCGACCACCGTTGATCACGTCTTCGTAGACCTTGCTTTCGCGACGACCCAAGGCTGCCGTATTGGCTTTGGCGGGTGCAATGTGGGCAGAAATCGCCGCTGCGCCGTCCAGACGCTGCAATGACAACAGGTGGCCTCCATCGTCCACGATGGCGATGGTCACGGCCCAGTGGTTTTTCAAGGCTTCGGCTTCCGCAGCAGCAGCAATGGCTTTGACGTCAGCGGATTCGAGATAGGCTTTGGATTTCATGAGAACTTCAACTTCAAAAAATGATCAGACCCTCTAGGATAACGTCAACGGGAAAGAAACCGATGCCAACACCTTGAACGCCCCTAGAATCGCCCCATCTGAGCCTTGCGATAACTTCAGGAGATTGACCCCATGAACGATCACATTCCCACTTTTGGAAACCAAGCGGCCTATGGCCTTGGTGCGGAGCAGCGCAACAAAGTATTGCGCAACACCTACTGGTTGCTGGCCCTCAGCTTGGTACCCACGGTATTGGGCGCATGGCTGGGCGTGGCCACAGGCATCACCAACAGCCTGAGCGGCGGGTTGGGGCTGATTGTGTTCATGGCTGGCGCGTTTGGCTTCATGTTCGCCATTGAGAAAACCAAAAACTCAGCGTCTGGCGTGCCGGTGCTGCTGGCCTTCACGTTCTTCATGGGCTTGATGTTGTCACGCCTGATCGCCATGGTGTTGGGCTTCAAAAATGGCCCCTCCCTGGTCATGACCGCTTTCGGCGGCACGGCAGGCGTCTTTTTTGTGATTGCCAGCTTGGCGTCTGTGATCAAAAAAGACCTTTCGGGCATGAGCAAATGGCTGTTTTGGGGCACCGTGGTGTTGCTGATCGGTGGCATCATCAATGTGTTTGTGGGCTCCACCATGGGCATGGCTGTGATGAGCACAATGGCCATCGCCATTTTCAGCGCCTACATGCTGTATGACATCAAGCAGGTCATTGATGGTGGTGAAACCAACTACATCTCGGCCACGCTTGCCATTTACCTGGATTTGTTCAACATCTTCCAAAGCCTGCTGTCTCTGTTGGGCATTTTTGGCGGCGAGCGCGACTGAGACCAAAGCCGCAAATCCTGGATACCAATAGCCTGAAAGCCCGAAAGGGTTTTCAGGCTTTTTCTTGGTTTCAGTTTGAGCCCCAATTGCCGAAAACATGATGGTGAAACAAGTTATTTCGTCACTGCACACCACCCTGCTGGGCCTGTCCTGCACTGTTTTGCTGAGCGCTTGCAACATTCCCGGACTCGATGGCGACATCAAAGCGGCCGCAGCAGAAGCCGAGGGCAAGGCCATAGGCAGCGCCTGTCGCCATGCCATGCGCGGCATTGAGGATTGCTACGGCCAAAACCCTGAAGCGGTGAAATCAGCCGTGTTCAATGGGTGGAAGGAAATGGACGAGTACATGCGCGAGAACAAGCTCGAAGGCATCGCGCCACCGCCCCCTCCCAAAGAAGAGCCTGAAGTCATCACCGAAAAGCCTGAGCCCAAAAAGTCTGCCAAAGGCAAAGGCGCTCACTGAGGCTGTGCAAGTTCAAACACGGCCATGCTCTCCACATGCGCTGTGTGCGGGAACATGTTGATCGCACCAGCAGCCACGCAACGGTAGCCCGCCTGGTGAACCAACAAGCCAGCATCCCTTGCCAAAGTAGACGGGTTACAGCTGACATACACGATGCGCCGAGGTGGCTTCCACGGTGAAACACCAGGCACGGTGGACACCGCAAGCTCAGGGTTTTGGGCGATGTCTGCCAAGGCCTTGGCCAACGCAAAAGCGCCCTCTCGCGGTGGATCCACCAGCCATTTGTCGGCATACCCGTCTGCAATCAAGCGTTCAGGTGTCATGTCAAACAAGTTTCTTGCTACAAATTCAGTAGCACAGAATGACACCGTCATTGCCGAAGAGGCTTTATTGACAAGCAAATTTTGCCGAGAACGGGCAACCAAGGTTTCGCTGCCTTCAATGCCGAGCACTTCTTTGGCTTGGGTTGCCAACGGCAACGTGAAGTTGCCAAGACCACAAAACCAATCGATCACCCGCTCAGACTTTTCAACCGCCAGCAAGGACAAAGCCCGGGACACCAGCACCCGGTTGATGTGCGGGTTGACCTGGGTGAAGTCGGTGGGTTTGAAAGGCATGTTCACGCCAAACGCGGGCAAGGCGTATGACAACTGAGGGGCAGGAGCCTGATCAGGCGCATCGCCCTCGCCTGGCGCCAGCAGGTGAACCGTTTCTGGGCCCTTGGGTTGCAACCACCATTGAAGCGCCTGGCCATTGGGGGCAAGCAGCACGTTTTGCTTCGCCGCAAACTCACGCAGCAGACGCAAATCACCCAAGCTCAAGGGCTCCAGGTGGCGCAACACCAGTGCAATCACGTGGTCACCACAAGCCAACTCAATCTGGGGACTGGTTTCACGGGCGTCCATGCTGTATATCAGCGCTCGCAACGGCAGCAACATGGCATTGACCTCTGGGGGCAACACATGGCATTCACGCATGTCGGCCACATAGCGGCTTTTGCGCTCGTGAAAACCAATGAGGACTTCGCCACGTTTTTGAACAAAGCGCACCGACAAGCGTGCACGGTAGCGGTAGCCCCAGGCCGGGCCTTCAATCGGACGCAGTACCGTTTCGGCCTTGACTTTGCCCAAATGCCACAGGTTGTCTTCGAGCGCACGCTGCTTCACGGCGACTTGCGCGGATGGGTGCAGGTGCTGCATCTTGCAGCCCCCACAAGCCCCTTTGTGCAAGCCAAAATGAGGGCACGCTGGCGTGACACGCTGAGACGACTCGCGGTGAATGTCCGTCAAGGTGGCCTGTTCCCAATTGTTCTTTTTACGGTTCACATTGGCACTGACCTGCTCAAACGGCAAGGCGCCTTCGACGAACACCACTTTGCCATCTGACCGGTGCGCCACACCTTGGGCGTCCAAGTCCATGGATTCAATGAAAAGACTGCCTTCTGGGTAGGCGGGTGCCAGGG
>CAZHDP010000365.1:0-3853 GCA_964531605.1 uncultured Burkholderiaceae bacterium
GTGGTCTGGGTAGCCAAAGTAGCACCCAAGACGGACACAGGAGCGGAACCGAAAGAGGTCACACTGTCTTCACCGCAGAAACGGAAGGTAGACACGTTGCCTGGAGAGAACACAGCACCGCTGGTCTTGCCGCCTTCTTCACGGTCATAGAACTTCTGACCTGCAGCGGTCACGCAGATGCGGTCGCCAGACAGAGAAGTGTTGGAGTCGTGGAAGAATGGGTTGTTTGCACCAATCGTGCTGATAACACGGGAGTACAAACGGCTGCTAGCAGCAACAGAGGTGCCGTAATTCATGGCAACGCTGTAACGGCGGGTAGGCATGGAGAAAGTCCAGTCCGTAGCAGCTGCAACGGTTGGGTCAGTCGCGTACTCGTTGGTCACCGAGGTCACAGCCAAAGCAGACGTCAACGCACCAGCTTGTGTCAGAGGTGCACTGGTATCCACAGCGCCGAAGTAAGGCGTGGACATGTCAGGCAAGTCGTAGTTAGCTGCAGCAATTGCAACTGCATTGGTAGCACTGTTGCCCACAGCCGTATTGGTCATGGTTTTGAAGGCAATAGAGCGGAACAATGGGTCAGCAGTTGCACTGTCAACACCAGTAGCACCGGTGTCGTTCTGCGGGAACAACACGTAGTTACCAAAACCGTCAGGGCCGTTATTACCGGTGATCGCACGAACAGCAGTCATGCTGCCAGCGAACGTGGTGGTTTGGGGCACGTTGATGATGGTCCAGTTGCCGAACAGACCAGTGGTTGGCGCCTTGAAGCCAGCATTTGCTGCATCTGCCTCAACAGTCAGATCGGTAAGAGTAGCGGTTACGGTCGCGGCAGCGCAATTGCGTGGCGTGCCAGCACTGTGCAAGATGGACTGGTACAAGGAGGTCGTGGTGGCATTCGGTGGAATGTCAGCCATGTTGAAGATCTCGATGTAACCTTCAGACGTGTGGTTAGCCAATTCCGTAGCGGTTGCATAGGAAGGCAGACGACCCGTGATGAACGACTGTGGAACACCCTTGGTGAAGGCTGGCAACGTGCAGGTGTTGTCAGAGGTGGTGAACTGCGCGACACCCGTGGTAGCGTTCTTGGTCACAACACCGTTCCACACGTCATTGGGGGACATGTAGACCTGGAAGTCCAAGATATCGTCAGAGTTTGAACCGCCACGGAAGCGCACTTTGACTGCTTTAGCGTTGGTTGGGTCGGTGTTCACCAAGCTGATCACGGTGGCGTTGCCACCTTGCACGGTGAAGTAAGGCGTGACCAACATGTGACCCACACCACCAGGAGCCAAAGCCAAACGATCAGCTGCAGCAATACCAGCTGGAACGTTTGAAGCAGCAGGCGTCAAATTAGCCGCAGCAGTGTTTCCCGTGGGAACAATGACGTTTGCTTGAGCAATCATGCTCATGCCACCAATCATGGTAGCGATACTCAGAGAGAGAATATTTTTTCTCATCAATAACTCCAGTTATAAAAAGTTTGGTAAGCGTGACTACCAGGATTGATTACTAACGCCAGTAAATGGTAGCACAGTGGTAAAACGCTAAGCAAGGCTGCGTGGGATTTTTGCCCTGCATGTTGCACGGATGCAACGGAGTAGGTCATTCAATCTTGATAGGCAGCCCTCCAAAGGTCGGTTGGCGAAAAAATCAAGGTTTGACAGACAGCCACCACTGGCCCTCTTCCAAAACCCAAGTCTCATCAACAGCGGTACTGATGGTACCCGCATACCGCTGTGTCACGGGTGATTTGGCATCAACCTGCAAGCGAACGTTGCATTTTTCCGACTCGCAGTTGACACGGATCACTTCAAAGCCAGTCCACTGGATACCAGGCCCAAAGGTGGCGCGGTATTTGTCGAAGTCGGTGTCCTTGCGGTAAGAAGGCGGTGTCATTTTGTAAGACAGGTCATATTTACCGAACATCAGGCCCTGCCAGCGCTCACTGGCGCGGGCGCGCACCACATCTTCGGGAGGGCCTTTGGGCGTAAGTGCACACGCGGTCAGCATGGCTGCCATGGTGGCGGCGAGCGCGACTTTGGGCCAACGCGACAAGGGGGTCAAAGTCATCTGGGGATATCTCCTTTTGTATATACAGAGGTCAGTGTGGTTCAGAGTGGGCCGTGCGTGCCGAGCTTATCGACCTGGCCCATCACCCACTGTGCCCAAGATGGGTTTGGCAGGCGCAGTTTCAATGGGGGTGAAGCTTTTCATGCGGTCACGCAGTTCGCTGCTGACTTCACGCACATCTTGGTCAGACCGCACCACGCGGGGGGTGATCACCACCAACAGCTCGGTTCGGGCTGTGTTGCGGGTGTTGGCGCCAAAGAGGTTGCCGATCAAGGGTAAATCTTGTAACAAAGGCAAACCTGTTTTGCCGGTGGTGGTGTTGTCGCGGATCAGGCCGCCCAGCACCAGCGCTTCGCCTGAGCGCACGGCCACTTTGCTGGAAATTTGACGTTGCAAAAACGCGCGTTGACCGGTAGCACTGTCAACCTGCCCCACATCGGTCACGGCCTGGTTCACCAGCATGGTGACGATGTTGCCGGCATTGACCGATGGGGTGACCGACAAATTGACACCCGTGTCTTTGTAAACGATGCTGCTTGACACGTTGCCACCCGTGGTGATGGTAGAACCCGATTGGATAGGCTGCTGGTTACCCACCGTGATGACAGCAGTGTGGTTGTCGAGCACCATCAGTGAGGGGCTAGAGATCACTTTGACCAAGGATTTGTCAGCCAAGGCATTCAACACAGCCCGCACACTGCCCAAAGGGTTGCTCAGGGCGTAAGAGAAACCGGCCAAAGCCCCGCCCAAGGCCCCGCCCGCAGAGGTAGACATGGTGCCCGTGCCACTGAAGCTGCCGGAGCCGCGGGGGCTGTCAGAAAAAGCCCACTGCAAACCGTATTTCAGATCGTCGCTGAGCGTGACTTCAACGATGCTGGCTTCGATCATCACTTGGGTGGGGGCCACATCAAGCCGTTTGAGTGCGGCTTCAATTTTGAGGTAATCGCGGCGGTCGCCGTAGACCAAGATGGCGTTGTTGATTTCGTCTGCAATCACCCGCACACCGGTGCCTACATTGACTGCGGTAATGGTGGGGGTGGCTGCGCGGTTGGCGGTTTGGTTATTGGGATTCACCCCCCCAATGCCCGTGGTGGCACCAGAAAACGCGTTGCTCGTCGACCCGAAACCGCCTGTCGTGCCGGTTCCCGTGGTCAAGCCTGGGGCAACGCCTGTGGTGGTATTGGTGGTACCGGTGGTTTGCCCACTGCCAAACAAGCCCGACAGCACAGCCGCCAAATGCTTGGCCGAGCCATTTTGAACGGGGTAGACGAACAGTTGCGCGTCGCCGGTGTTGCTGGGCTGATCGAGCCGCTCAATCCAGCTGCGGGCCTCGTCCAGGTATTTGGCATTGGGTGTGACCACCAAAATGCTGTTGATGCGCTCCATGGGCATCACCCGCACCGGCCCAACGGACGTGGCGGCTGACACCGCACTGCCGCGGTTGGCGCTGGTGCCCGTGCCACTGGTACTGGCCGTGCCTGCAGCTGCAGGGGCGGCAGTGGCCGAAGGGGCCGCCACAGAGGACCCAGCCGTCCACAGGCTCAGCGCAGACTCAATGTCTTTCACCGAGGCGTATTTGAGTGGAAAAACACCCACCGACATGCCCTTGAACATGTCCACGTCGAACGTGGATACCATGCCAAGCCAACCTTCAGCCTGGGTACGGGTGCCAACCAAAATCAACAGGTTTCGGACAGGGTCAACACGCACCAAGGCTTCGGCAGGAATCAAGGGCCTCAAAATAGAAGCCATTTCAGCCGCACCAATGTATTCAAGCCGAACG
>CAZHDP010000366.1:0-3852 GCA_964531605.1 uncultured Burkholderiaceae bacterium
CCACCCTGGGCCGCACCGTGAATTTCGACAGCAAGCGCTGTGAGGGCTACCGTAACTTCTGCAACAAGCTGTGGAACGCCACGCGCTTCGTGCTGATGAATTGCGAGGGGCAGGACTGCGGTCTGATGGAGCACACCAAGGCTGAATGCCAGCCTGGAGGCAAAGCCCATGGGTACATGCATTTCAGCCAGGCTGACCGTTGGATCAGTTCGGTGCTGCAACAGGTCGAGGCCGAAGTCGCCAAAGGTTTCAGCGACTACCGGCTGGACAACGTGGCCAACACCCTTTACGACTTCGTGTGGAATGAGTTTTGCGACTGGTACCTCGAAATCGCGAAGGTGCAAATCCAGACGGGTGACGTGAGCCAACAACGTGCAACGCGCCGTACCTTGATTCGCACGCTGGAAGCCATTCTGCGCTTGGCTCACCCTGTCATCCCCTTCATCACCGAAGCGCTCTGGCAAAAAGTGGCGCCGGTGGCGGGCATTGCAGGTGCTTCTGTCAGCATCGCGCCCTACCCTCAGGCTCAGCCCCACAAGATTGACGAAGCAGCCATCGCCCACGTGGGCAAGTTGAAGGCATTGGTCGATGCATGCCGTAACTTGCGCGGTGAGATGAACGTGTCGCCCGCCACACGCCTGCCGCTCTACGCTGTGGGCGATGCCGCCTTCATGCAATCGGCAGCACCCGTGCTCAAGGCCTTGGCCAAATTGAGCGAAGTCAAGGTGTTTGACGACGAGGCGAGCTGGGCCACAGCAGCCCAAGCGGCCCCGGTAGCTGTGGTGGGTGATGCCCGCTTCTGCTTGTTCATGGAAATTGACGTGGCGGCCGAGAAGGCCCGTTTGGGCAAAGAAGCAACCCGTTTGGAAGGCGAGATCACCAAGGCGAACGCCAAACTGTCCAACGAAGCCTTTGTCGGCAAAGCCCCACCAACAGTGATCGAGCAAGAACGCAAGCGCGTGGCGGAGTTCACGGCAACGCTCAGCAAGATCGCCGATCAACTCAAGCGACTGGGCTGAGCCTGGTTGTCAACAGCACAAATAACATTCAACTGGAGCAGGAGAAATCAATGAAAAAGATGGCACGCGTGAACAAAGCAGTCTTCCCGGTCGCGGGCTTAGGGACCCGGTTTTTGCCTGCAACGAAAGCCAGCCCCAAAGAGATGCTGCCCGTGGTCGACAAGCCACTGATCCAGTACGCCGTGGAGGAAGCCTGGGCCGCCGGTATCCAGCAGATGATTTTTGTGACTGGCCGCAGCAAGCGCACCATTGAAGACCATTTCGACGTGGCGTTCGAGTTGGAAGCTGAGCTGACCCAAGCGAACAAAACGGCGCTGATTGATGTGGTTCAGTCCGTGACCCCCAAGGGCATGAACTGTGCGTTCGTGCGGCAGCCCAAAATGCTGGGCCTCGGCCATGCTGTGCTGTGTGCAGAGCACTTGGTCGGTGACGAGCCCTTTGCCGTGCTGTTGGCCGACGACTTGATGGTGGGAGAACCCCCCATCATGGCCCAGATGGCAGAGCAGTTCCAGCGTTTAGGTCGTTCCATCATCGCGGTGCAAGAGGTCCCCTTGGAGCACACCAAACGCTACGGCATCGTGGCGGGCGACACCACGGCATCGGGCGTGATCCAAATCCGAGAAATCGTGGAAAAACCAGCACCAGAGAAAGCCCCGTCACGTATGGGGGTGGCCGGTCGCTACATTTTGACGCCAGGGATTTTTGACCAAATCCGCATGCAACCCAAAGGGGCTGGTGGCGAGATTCAACTGACCGATGGCATCTCTGGTTTGCTGAGCCAAGAGGCTGTTTACGCTTACCAGTACAAAGGCAAGCGCTATGATTGTGGTAGCAAAGAAGGGTTCTTGCAGGCTACCGTCGAGCTGGCACTGCAGCACCCCGAAGTGGGTGACACCTTCAGGGACTACCTCAAAACCTTAACGCTGTGATTCAGCGGCGCTTGAGAACGTGAATGAACTCAGCGCCGACAGTTTCTTGCCCCACCAAGGTGTTACCCGTCTGACGGGCAAACGCCTGGAAATCACGCATAGACCCCGCATCGGTGGCCACGACCTTCAAGGTCTGGCCACTTTGCATTTCTGCCAACGCTTTTTTGGCCTTCAAGATGGGCAAAGGGCAGTTCAAGCCGCGGGTGTCGATTTCTTTGTCTGTGACTTGCATGGTGCAGTGTTCCTTGGAGTGGGAGCAATTTTAAGGGGCGACGCCAGCGTCATGTCACTCGGCGTCTTTGGGAGGATCTTTGCGCCAGTTGGCTTCCATGAACTGCGGGGTATAGCCCTTTGTTTTCAGCCAGTCAGCCAACGCGTAGCCCGTACCTGCCGGCCAGCAGCGCAGGTCTTCGTGGGCATAAAGTCGGTAATCCGCCAACTCTGGGGACAAGCGAACCTCGCCGTCGGCCACCGCGTGGTACGCAATGATGACTTGGTTCATGCGCTGAAAGTCATACACCCCGATCAAGCTGACCTCTGACACGTCGAGGTTGGTTTCCTCTTTGATTTCTCGCGTGATGCCGTCCACTGGCGTCTCACCAGCCTCCATGAACCCGGTGATCAAAGCGTACATTTTTCCGGGCCAAGCCGCATTGCGCGCCAACAACACTTTGCCTTGGTACTCGATCACGGCCGCCAATACGGGCGTTGGGTTGTTCCAATGGGTGTAGCCACAAGCAACACAGCGCAGACGATCTTTTTCACCGCCGTCTTCCATTTGGGCAATCCATTGGAGGGGTGTCGCGCACTGGGGACAAAATTTGAAAGCGTGTGACATGCAGGTGTTTGGGTTCAGGTGAAAAAGAGCAGGCGCGTCAAGCCTGGGTCATGCCGGGAACACGCCGGTCGACAGATAGCGGTCGCCACGGTCGCAGACGATGAACACAATGGTCGCGTTTTCTACCGTTTTTGCAATCTCCTGGGCGACCCAGCACGCGCCGGCAGCCGACACACCGGCAAAAATACCTTCTTCACGCGCCAGCTTGCGGCACATTTCTTCAGCGTCATCTTGCGTGACGTAAACCAGATCGTCCACGTTCGCAGGGTCGTAAATTTTGGGCAAGTATTCTTGCTGCCATTTGCGGATGCCCGGGATGCGGGACCCCTCGGCCGGTTGCGCACCAATGATGCGAACCCCAGGGTTCTTTTCCTTGAGGAACCGAGAAACACCCGTGATCGTGCCTGTCGTGCCCATCGCACTGACGAAATGAGTCACCCGCCCTTGGGTATCGTTCCAAATTTCAGGGCCTGTGGTTTCGTAATGCACGCGGGGGTTGTCGCCGTTGGCGAACTGGTCCAGCACCAGGCCTTTGCCATCCCGCTGCATTTGTTCGGCCAAGTCTCTGGCGTATTCCATGCCACCGCTCTTGGGGGTCAAGATCAGCTTGGCACCAAAAGCCTTCATGGTCTGCGCGCGCTCGATGGACAAGTCCTCGGGCATGATCAAAATCATGCGGTAGCCCTTGATGGCCGCGGCCATGGCCAGCGCAATGCCGGTGTTGCCCGAGGTGGCCTCGATCAGCGTGTCGCCGGGCTTGATCTCGCCGCGTTCTTCGGCACGCCGGATCATGGACACCGCCGGTCGGTCTTTCACCGAACCGGCCGGGTTGTTGCCCTCCAGCTTGCCCAGAATCACGTTACCACGGGCCGAATTGAGCACGGCTCCGATGCGCTGCAAAGCCACAAGCGGTGTTTTTCCGATCGAATCTTCAATGGTTGGGTAGTTCATGATCAACACTGTGCCATAATTCAGGGCTTGCGAATTACCGCCCGGGTGGTGAAATTGGTAGACGCAGGGGACTCAAAATCCCCCGCCGCAAGGCGTGCCGGTTCGAGTCCGGCCC
>CAZHDP010000367.1:0-3850 GCA_964531605.1 uncultured Burkholderiaceae bacterium
CACCGCATCATCATCATGACCGATGCTGACGTCGACGGCGCGCACATCCGCACCCTGCTGCTCACGTTCTTCTACCGCCAGATGCCTGAGTTGGTCGAGCGCGGCCACATCTACATTGCCCAGCCACCGCTCTACAAAGTGAAGGCGGGCAAAGAAGAGCTGTACCTGAAAGACGCCCCGGCGTTGGACGGTTTCTTGCTGCGCATCGCCATGAAAGACGCCAGCGTCTTCACTGGTGCCGCCTCTGACACCACCCTCACGGGCGACACCCTCACTGAGCTCGCACGCAAACACCAACTGGCCGAGGCCGTGATCGCCCGCCTGGCCAACTTCATGGACGCAGAAGCCCTGCGTGCCGTGGCTGATGGTGTGTCACTGGACCTTGACACCACCGAAGCCGCAGAAGCCAGCGCGGTGGCCCTGCAAGCCAAGCTGCGCGAAATCAGCACCACTGGCATCCCTGCCGAAGTGGCCAGCGAGTTCGACGTGCGCACCGACAAACCCATCCTGCGCATCAGCCGCCGCCACCACGGCAACATCAAGAGCAGCGTGCTCACACAAGACTTTGTGCACGGCGCCGACTATGCGGCCCTGGCCGAAGCCGCCAACACCTTCCGCGGCCTGCTGGGCGAAGGTGCCAAAGTCATGCGCGGTGAAGGCGAAAAGCAAAAAGAAGAAAAAGTCAGCGACTTCCGCCAAGCGATGAAATGGCTGATCGGCCAAGCCGAACACGCCACCTCACGCCAGCGCTACAAAGGCTTGGGTGAAATGAACCCCCAGCAACTGTGGGAAACCACCATGGACCCCACCGTGCGCCGTCTGCTGCGCGTGCAAATCGACGACGCCATCGAAGCCGACCGCGTGTTCACCATGCTGATGGGCGACGAGGTAGAGCCCCGTCGGGACTTCATTGAGACGAATGCGCTGCGGGCGGGGAATATTGATATTTGACAGGTCACTTGCCGTCAGCGGCATCTTGCAGCAAGACGGCAAGGACGTGACGGACTTCTGATCAGTTGGTCTGGACGCTGATCTTCGCCGCCGCCGCCCGCGCACGCGCCAGCGCGTTGTCGCCTTGCGCCAAAGCCACCGCCATGCGGCGGTAGGGGCGGGTGGTGGGTTTGCCGAAGATGCGCACGTCGATGCCGGACTCGCTCAGCGCGGCTTCCACGCCGGTATAGCGAGGCTGGGTGCCTTCTGCGGTGGCCAACACGACAGCGCTGGCGCCTTCGCGGGACTCGATCTGTGGGATGGGCAGGCCGAGCACGGCGCGGGCGTGCAAATCAAATTCGCTCAGGTTTTGGCTGATCAGGGTGACCATGCCGGTGTCGTGTGGGCGGGGGCTGAGTTCGCTGAAGATGACCTCGTCAGCGGTCACAAAAAACTCCACGCCAAAGAGGCCCGCACCGCCCAGGTCAGACGTCACCTTTTCGGCCATCTGTTGGGCGGCTTCGAGGTAGCTGGGCTTCATGGGCTGGGGCTGCCAGCTGTACTGGTAGTCACCGCGCTCTTGCACGTGGCCGATGGGGTCGCAAAACAGGGTGGTGCCGTTGCGCTGGCGGATGGTGAGCAGCGTGATTTCAAACTCAAAGTGGATGAACTCTTCCACGATGACTTTTTGACGGTCGCCGCGCATGCCTTGGCAGGCGTAATCCCAGCTGGTCTGGATGTCAGCGGCGGTGCGGGCCACGCTTTGGCCTTTGCCGGACGAGCTCATCACCGGCTTGATCACCACGGGGAAGCCAATGGCCTCGGCTTGTTGCAGCAGCTCGGCGGCCGATTCGGCGTAGCTGAACTTGGCGGTGCGCACGCCCAGGCCCACAGCCACGTCGCGGATGCGGTCGCGGTTCATGGTGAGGTTGGCGGCACGCGCGCTGGGGATGACTTCAAAGCCCGCTTGCTCGACTTCCAACAGCACCTCGGTGCGGATGGCTTCGATCTCGGGCACGATCAAATCAGGTTTGACGCGGTGGATGGTGTCGCGCAGGGCGGTTTCGTCGAGCATGCTGAACACGCATGATTCGTCAGCCACTTGCATGGCGGGTGCGCCCGCATAGCTGTCGCACGCGATGACGTGGCAGCCAAGGCGCTTGGCGCTGATGACGAATTCTTTGCCCAGCTCACCAGAGCCCAACAACAGGATTTTTTTCATGGGGGTACTCGCAGCACTGATACGGCTTAACCCGCCAGGCCCACGTAGACGTTTTGCACGTCGTCGTTGGCGTCGATGGCAGCCAGAAAGGCTTCGACTTTTTCCAATTGCTCGGCGGACAGCGATGCTGGGTCCACTGGGTTTTTGGGCTTGTAGCCCAACTTGGCGCTCAGCACCGTGTAGCCATGGTTGGGCAGCGCGCGGCTGACCACGTCAAGGTCGGTGGGGTCGGTGAAAAACAGCGTCACGCCGTCTTCGTCTGCGGCTTCAAAGTCTTGCGCACCGGCTTCGATGGCGGCGACTTCAGCGTCGGCGTCTTTGGCGGCGGCCTCGGCTTCGATCATGCCCAGGCGGTCAAAGTCCCAGGCGACCGAGCCGGATGTGCCCAACTGCCCGGCGCGGAACAGCACGCGCATCTCAGGTGCGGTGCGGTTGACGTTGTCGGTCAAACATTCAACCATCACCGGCACTTGGTTGGGGCCATAGCCTTCGTACAGCACCACTTCATAGTTGACGACTTCGCCGCTCAGGCCAGCGCCCTTTTTGATGGCGCGGTCCAGCGTGTCTTTGGGCATCGAGGCCTTGCGTGCCTGCTCAATCGCCAAGCGCAGGCGGGAGTTGCCTGAGGGGTCAGCGCCACCGCGCGCAGCGACCATGATTTCTTTGACGAGTTTGGTGAAGAGTTTGCCTCTGGCGTTGGCCACCAGTTCTTTGCCTTTTGCTTTCCACTGCGCGCCCATGGGTGCATTTCCTTGTCGTTGTAGCGCTGCGGGGCGCTGGGTTAGTGGGGGCGAAGCCGCCCCGAAAACCATTGGTTATACACCGTTGGCACGCCCTGTGTCGCTGGGCGCACGGCTGAATTCGTTGTTGGCGGTGATCAACTGGCGCAACATGCGCATGAAGTCTTCGCGTTGATCGGGCGGCAAGGGGGCCAGGATCATGTCTTGCACGCGCAGCATGGCGGGCAAGACCTGCGCCAGCATGTCTTCACCCTCTGCGGTCAGTGACAGCAAGCGCACACGGCGGTCTGTTGGCGAGGCGCTGCGCGCCAGCAGGCCACGCGCTTCCAGACGGTCCACCACGCCCGCGGTGGTGGAGGCGTCCAGCGCGATCAGGTTGGCGAGGGTGCGCTGGTCGATGCCAGGTTGGTCCTGCACGGTTTGCAAGGCGCTGTACTGCACAGGCGTGATGCCCAGGTCTTGCATCTCTTGGTGAAAGATGCCCGTAGAGATCTGCTGCAAACGGCGGATGGCATGGCCTGGCAACAGGTCCAGTTGAACGGCTGCTTGGGTGTTGGCGGACGGCATGGTGACAACTTAAGGGTTAACCCTGAGACTGAGAATTTATCTTAACACTACACTTATCATCAGTATACTTACGATATGTACACTGTTTATTAATGGAGACATTTGGCATGGCGACTTCACAGCAAGACCTTCCTGTTTTGGTATCCGGTGGCGGCATTGGGGGCCTTGCGGCGGCCCTGGCGCTGGTGCGCCAAGGCTTCACCGTGCAGGTGTTTGAGCAAGCCCCCGAGATTGGCGAGATTGGCGCAGGCATCCAACTGGGCCCCAACGCCTTTCACGCGTTCGATGCCCTGGGCGTGGGCGACAAAGCCCGTGGCCGCGCGGTATACACCGACTACATGGTGATGCACGACGCGATCGACGAGTACCAGGTCGGCAAAATCCCCACCGA
>CAZHDP010000368.1:0-3824 GCA_964531605.1 uncultured Burkholderiaceae bacterium
GTGTTCACAGCCCTGGAGACCAAAACCATTGATGGTCAAGAAAATCCGTTCGTGACCATTGAAACCTCTAAATTCAACGAGGTTCAAAAGTACCTCAGTGTGACGCGCCATGCCTACACCCCCTTCTTGATTCTCTACAGCAAGAAGTTGTGGGACCAACTGAGCCCGCAAGAGCAAGCCGTGTTGCGTGAAGCCGCCATCGAGGGTCAAAAGGTACAGCGTGCGACCATCCGTGCCCAAAGCGATAAAGCCTTGGCCAGCCTGAAAGCCAAGGGCATGATGGTGAACGAGATCACGCCAGCAGAGCAGCGCCGCATGTTTGAAAAAGTGAAACCTGTGTATGACAAGAACATCCCCACGATTGGCGCAGAGGCGGTCAATGTGGTGTTGGAGTCGTTGAAGAAGGTTCGTGGTAACTGAAGCGAAGCACTGACATGCAAATCACCCAAGTTGAAACCATTCGCCTTGGCGAATTTCCCAACATCATCTGGACCCGCCTCCACACCGATGAAGGTTTGGTGGGCTTGGGTGAAACTTTCATGGGGGCACAGGCGGTAGAGGCTTATGTCCATGAATGGGTTGCACCCAAGCTGTTGGGTAAAAACCCCTTGGCGATAGAAGCCCGCAACAAAGACTTGCTGGGCTACTTGGGGTGGCGTGGCTCAGGTGCGGAAACGCGTGGCAATTCTGCCGTGGACATTGCCTTGTGGGACATCTTTGGCAAAGCGGCCAACATGCCCCTCCACACCGCACTGGGAGGTGCGAGCCGAGACAGCATCCGCACCTACAACACGTGTGCAGGCTACCAGTACATTCGTTCCGCTACCAACCAGACCAGTAGCAACTGGGGGGTGGGGCAGGGGCAGGGTCCCTATGAGGACTTGCAGGGCTTTTTACACCACGCTGATGAACTGGCTGAATCCTTGTTGAGCGAAGGCACCACGGCCATGAAAATTTGGCCCTTTGACCCTGCGGCCGAGGCGTCAGATGGTCAATACATCAGCCCTGGCGATCTGGACAAGGCCTTAGAGCCGTTCAGGAAGATTCGCCGTGCGGTGGCCGACAAGATGGACATCATGGTGGAGTTCCACAGCCTGTGGCGCGTGCCCATGGCCCAGAAGATCGCCCGTGCATTGAAAGAGTTCAACACCTTCTGGCATGAAGACGCCATCCGGATGGACAGTCTGGACCTGCTCAAAGCCTACGCCAAAGACTGCGATGCGCTGATTTGCGCCAGCGAAACGCTGAGCTACAAGTGGGGCTTCAAAGATTACTTGCAAACAGGTGTCGCTGGGGTGGTGATGCTGGACTTGAGTTGGTGTGGCGGGCTGACCGAAGCGCGCAAGATCGCAGGCATGGCCGATGCATGGCAATTGCCTGTGGCACCGCACGATTGCACCGGGCCAGTGGTCTGGGCCGCATCCACCCATTTGAGTCTGCACGCCCCCAACGCGTTGATCCAAGAGTGCGTGCGGGCTTTCTACACGGGCTGGTACAAGGAGCTGGTGACCGAGTTACCCCAGGTCAAGAATGGGATGATTTCTGTCAACGACAAGCCAGGTTTGGGGCTGGAGTTGCTGCCAGACTTGCACAAACGTGCCGATGCTGTGGTGCGCGTTTCTCGGTAGTGTCCATGCACTGAATGCCCCTGCTGTGGCAAAGGCATTGCAAGGGCGGTAAGCTGGAGCTCCCATACTGCGTGTCTTTGCGTCCGGCCATACATGATTGTCACAGAGACTCCCTCGTCCGCTTCCCCGCTTCGAACGCCTTCTGCGTCGGCATCCACGTCAGGCGGCTGGCCGATTTCTATCACTGTTGCCACAGCCGTTGTGGCTTCCATGCTGCTGGTGGCGTTGGCCGTGATGAGCTTAGGATGGGTAGGTGCCAGGGGGGCCTTGGTCACCATGGCCACCCGAACGGCCAGCGATTCGGGGGTCTTGCTCAACGAGCGTGCCAAACGCATGTTGGAGCCTGTGCAGGCCACCCTGCGCCAAATTTCATCCGACCCCATATCGTCTGCGAGCACCCTTGATGAACGGTTGCGGCGTCTGTTTGTGCTGGCAGAAGAACTGGCAGCCAATGGCTTGATTTCGTCGCTGTATGTCGGTTACGCCAATGGCGAGTTCATTTTGGTGCGCGCGCTGGACAAGCCTGCACTGCGTCAGTTGGTGGCCGCACCGCCGAGGTCCAACTTTTTGGTACAGGCGCGCACGCTGCAAAAAAACAAGCAAATTGTGGGTGAATACCTGTTCTACAGCGCCGACGGTGTCTTGCTGGAGCGGCGCCGTGTGCCGTCTTACAACTTCGACCCGCGCACCCGTCTGTGGTTCAAAAATGCGGAGTCGGTCGGTGCTTCGGTGTTGTCAGAACCTTATGTGTTCTTCACCACGCAGCAATTGGGCATCACGATCAGTCAGCACGCACGGGACGCCAACTCGGTGTTGGGCATCGATGTGGTGTTAGATGAACTGAGTTCAGCATTGGCCGATTTGCGCGTGACGCCCAACGCACAAATCGCGTTGCTCAACGAGCGCAACGAGGTCATTGCGTACCCCGACATGGCCAGTGCCTTGGTTGAGGGCGATGGGCAGATGGGATTCAAATCCATTCAATCGCTGGGCGAGCCCAGCTTGAAGAAGTTGCACGAAGAAAATCCCCCGCTGGGTGTGGCACGGTTTTTCGAGGTGAACGGTCGTGACACCCTGGGTGTGATGCTGCCCTTTGAAATCTGGCACAACAAAAAGCTCAAATTGCTGGTCACCATCCCTGAGGAAGAACTCATGGGGGGACTGGTGCAGCAGCGCCGTGAGCTGTTGTGGTTGGTGCTCGGCATCGTGCTGCTGATGCTCCCTTTGGGGTGGATCGCCGGTCGAAGAATCGGGAAGAACCTCGATAACCTGACCGATTTTGCCAACCGTCTGGCACGTTTTGACTTCACGGAAACGGCGTTGAAACCTTCCTTTGTGAAGGAGGTCAATGCGCTCAATGGCGTCATGTCAGACATGAGCCACACCATCCAGAGCTTTTTGAAGCTGAGCCGTCAAATGGCCACAGAGCCCAAAGTTGACGACATGATCGACAAGGTATTGCGCCAACTGGTATTGGCGACCCGGTGTGACGCTGCGGCCGTTTACCTTTGGAACCACCAAAATCAACGGATGGAGCAAAGTGCGGTTGAGGGGGTGCTGGAGGGGCAATTTCTGTCTGACTTTCCCTACCCTGATGGGCGAGAGTCTCGTTCTGCCGTGCGTTCTTTGGCCCCGGGTCTGAATGCGAAAGAGGTGGAACTGAGAGGCCGCACGGGTCAGTTGCAGGGCTTGCTGGTGTTGGTGCACCAGTCGGACCGTGAGCATTCGCATGCGTCTTTTTTGGATTTTGCGCACCAGCTGTCAGGCATGTTGGCGGTTTCTGTCGAAACGCGCCAGTTGATCGAAGCACAAAAGAGTTTGTTGGACGGTGTCATCAAGCTCATGGCGGACGCCATCGACGCGAAAAGTCCGTACACCGGCGGCCATTGTGAGCGCGTGCCTGAGCTGGCCACCCTGATGGTGGAGCGCATGTGCGCCGAAACGACCGGGCCGTACGCTGCGTTCAGCATGAGTGAGGACGAGCGCTACGAATTCCACTTGGGCGCCTGGTTGCACGATTGCGGCAAAGTCACCAGTCCCGAGCACATCGTTGACAAAGCGACCAAACTCGAACTGATCTACAACCGCATCCACGAAATACGCATGCGCTTTGAAGTGCTGTGGCGAGATGCGGAAATCGACCACCTGCAAAGGCTGATGGCAGGCATGCCCGTGGCGGCGTCCGAGGGGGTTCGG
>CAZHDP010000369.1:0-3821 GCA_964531605.1 uncultured Burkholderiaceae bacterium
GCGCGCAAACGCTCCACCGTGCCGTCGGCGATGCCCAGGGACTTGGCCAACGCGTCTTTCAGCTCAGGCAAATGGGAAGCTTCGATCTTCTTGACAGTGACCATGAAGTCAGCGGTCTTGCCAGCCACATCCTTGCCATGGTAATCGGCAGGGAAGGCCAATGGGAAGGTTTTGCTTTCGCCAGACTTCATCCCGCGCACAGCGCTTTCGAACTCAGCCAGCATTTGGCCTTCGCCAACCAAGAACTGGAAGTCAGCAGCTTTACCGCCTTCAAAAGGTTCACCGTCGATTTTGCCTTCAAAGTCCACGGTCACACGGTCACCGTCAGCGGTGCCAGAGTCCATGGAGCGCTGAGCGAAGGTACGGCGTTGACGACGCAGGATGTCCAGCGTCTTGTCGATCGCGGAATCAGTCACCTCTGCTTTGAGTCGTTCAACCTTGGCCGTAGCCAAGTCTGCAATTTTGACTTCGGGGAACACTTCGAACACGGCATCGAATGCCAACTCACCCTCGGGCGAAGCCTCTTTCTCGCTGATACGGGGCTGGCCAGCAACGCGCAATTGGGCTTCGTTGGCAGCGGCAGAGAAAGCCTCACCGACTTTGTCGTTCATGACTTCGTACTGAACCGAGTAACCATAGCGCTGGGCCACGACGTTCATCGGCACTTTGCCTGGACGGAATCCATCCATCTTGACGGTACGGGCCAAACGCTTCAAACGGGTTTCCACTTCCGACTGGATGGCGGAGATAGGGAGCGTCAGCGTGATTTTGCGCTCCAGCTTTTCGAGGGTTTCAACAGTTACGGCCATGGTAATTTCCTAAAGGTCAGAATGTGCAAACGTACAAGAGCACTTGGGCACTCTCGCGCGTTGACCAGTTCACACAGGAACTTGTGCTACTCAGAAAATCGCATCCATCGGCTGATTTTTGCGAGTTTCCCAAACTTTTCCCCAGCGGGAGGGCTGCGACAGGTGTCATCCAGTCGCCCAAGCCTGCGATGGGTAACCCAGGATTCTAACTTAGCGTCACAGCTCTCATTGAACATGGAAGGACAAGCCGTCATGAAGGGTCTGCAACATGCCTTTTGGAGGCATTTCGCCCCCCTGAAAGCATTGCCCACCAAAGCCCCCAGTAGAAACTTGGTTTAGCCATTCACCTTAGAATTTTCTGAAGAAACTTTGCCGTTGAAAGACCACGTAATCGAATGATCACACCCGGTGTCGACCGTCAGACTGTTGCTTTTCTCGCGGCGGAGCAACTCTACGTCGGCGCGTTCGTGATGCTGGACTTGCCCTGGTTCAAGCACAACTTCACGCTCAACAGTTTCAAAGTCAAATCGGACGACCAACTGCGAGAGCTGCAAACGCTGGGTCTTGCCCGCTACCGCTATGACCCCGACCGAAGCGATCCTGCGCCAGCGCCCATCGAGCCTTCGGTTGTGGTCGCAACCACGGCGCTGCCGCGCGCAGCAGAACCTGCGAGCGACGCTCCAATGGCGAGCGCCAAAGAAGCGCGGGCCCGAAAAATCCTGGCACGCCGTGAAAGCGTTGAACAAGTGGAACAGGCCTTTGCCAAGGCCGTCACGGTCATCAAGAACCTGAACAAGAACGTTTTTTCTCGTCCCCAGGAAACTTTAGAAGAACTCAAGACACTGGCGATTGACATGGTCGATGCGTTCATGGTCTGCCCAGAAGCCACATTGCACGTCATGGGTGAAAAAGCGGGCGGTGAAGACGTCTACTTTCACAGTCTGAATGTGGCCATTTTGGCGATGATGTTGGCCAAGGACTTGGAAATGCCACCCAACGAGGCCCGGGACATGTGCATGGGTGCACTGTTGCACGACATCGGATTGATGGACATACCCGACCGGGTCGTCAAAAAACCTACCGCTGAGGCCAACAAAGCCGAACGCATCCTCAGGGCCACCCATGTGAACCACAGTGTCACGATTGGCAAACGGCTGGGGCTGCCCCCTGTTGCGTTGGCTGTTGTGGCGCAGCACCATGAATTTGCCGACGGCAGCGGCTACCCCAGCGGCCTGCGGCTTGAGCAAATGCCGTTGGGCGCTCGACTGGTATCCCTCATCAACTATTACGACAACCTGTGCAATCCCACAGAAGTGTCGAAAACATTGACGCCTCATGAAGCGCTATCGCACATGTTTGCGCACTGCCGCGCCAAATTTGATCCGCGGGCGTTGCAATTGCTGATACGCAGTCTCGGGGTTCATCCACCCGGCTCGGTGGTTCAACTGTCGAACGAATCTTTTGCGATGGTCACGTCAGTCAACCCTAAAAAGCCTCTGCGCCCTTGGGTGTTGATCTACGATGAATCGGTGCCCAAAGAAGAAGCCATCATGCTCAACCTGGAAGAGGAACGTGACCTGCAAATCATCAAGTCCATTCGGCCAAACCTGTTGTCACCCAAAGTCGCGGCCTACTTGAACCCTCGGAAAAGAGTCACGTATTTCTTTGACGGCAACAACACACCACACGGACAGCACCCATGAATTTTGACGCACTGCTGCTCGACGGGTCGAGTGAAATACTGTTGCTTGTCGACGCCCAGTCCCTGACGATTGTTGCAGCCAGCGGCGGCGCGCACCAACAACTGGGTTACGACCCCGGCAGTTTGATTGGGCTGCCTGTGGGTGACATCGAATGTGCCTTGTCAGATCTGTTTTTCTGGGAGGAGATGACGACGGCGAGCGCCCCCATGCAAGCCCAGAGCCTCTATCGGCGGCGAGATGGGTCGATGTTTGAGGTACGCAAATTCGCCCAACGCACAGGTACGGCCCAGACGCTCTACCAGTTGCGTGCGAGCCCCAGCAAAACAACGAAGGTTGAGTCGGAAGTTAATTTGGTGGGCTTGCATCTGGCAGCCACGCTGGAGGCAACCGAAGACGGCATCTTGCTGACGGACAACGACGGTTCTATCTTGAACATGAACCAAAGGTTCTCCAACCTGATGGCGCTGCCGGACGCTTTGCTTGCCGAACGGGACGACCATGGCATCGTGACCTACATCGAAAGCATTCTGCTGAAAAGCCCTGGCAGTGCTGATGCCCCCACCGCGCTCAGCCAAGCGATTGACCTGAAACTGGATTTGGGTGGCGACACCTTTGAGACCTTGTACTTGGCCGACGGACGGGTTGTGGAATGCGTGTCTCACCCTGCGCGGGACCGCGAGCGCACCATAGGGCGTGTGTTCTGCTACCGCGATGTGACCGAACGGGTACAGCATGAGCAGTTTTTGCAAGAAGCGCGGGACATTGCAGAACAGGCCACCCTCAGCAAAGGCCAATTTCTGGCCAACATGAGCCATGAAATCCGCACGCCCATGAACGCTATTTTGGGAATGCTCAACCTCATGCACGCAACCGATTTGAATGAGCGTCAATTCGATTACGTCAGCAAAGCGGAAAGTGCAGCCCAATCGTTGCTCGGATTGTTGAACGACATCTTGGATTTCTCCAAAATCGAGGCGGGCAAGTTGGAGTTGGACTTGCAACCGTTCTCCGTCGAACGGGTGTTGCGGGAGCTGGCGGTCATCTTGTCTGCCAATGTCGGAAACAAACCCGTTGAATTGTTGTACGACATTGATCCGAGCATCCCCAGGTCATTGATGGGTGACGCGATGCGCCTGCAGCAGGTGCTCATCAACCTCGGGGGCAACGCGCTCAAGTTCACACAGAGCGGTGAGGTCATTCTCCACATGCGCGTGGTGGAACAACGACCTCTGGCAACCCGTCTGCGCATTGGGGTGCGTGACACAGGCATTGGTATCGCAGCAGAGAACCAAGCAAAAATTTTCGGAGA
>CAZHDP010000370.1:0-3813 GCA_964531605.1 uncultured Burkholderiaceae bacterium
AGGGGTTGTTGGGCTCGCTGTGGCCAGGGCCCTGGCTTTGCAGGGGCGCGAGGTGATGGTGCTGGAGGCGGCCGATGCCATTGGCACCGGCACCAGTTCTCGCAACAGTGAAGTCATCCACGCCGGCATTTACTACCCCGCTGGCTCACTCAAAGCGGCGCTGTGCGTGCAAGGCAAGGCCATGCTTTATGCCTACTGTGCCGAGCGCGGCATTGGTCACCAACGTTGTGGCAAGCTCATCGTGGCCACCACAGATGCCCAAGTGGACGAGTTGCAAAGCCACATCCAAAAAGGCCTCGCCAATGGCGTGACCGACCTTCGGTTGCTGTCGGCACAAGAGGCCATGGCGATGGAACCCGCGCTGCAGTGCAAGGCGGCGGTGCATTCCCCCAGCACCGGCATTGTGGACAGCCACGGGCTGATGCTGAGCCTGTTGGGTGACATGGAAAATGCAGGCGGAATTTTGGCCGTGAATTCAGCACTTTCGGCAGCAACTGTCTCATCTGATGCTATTGTTTTAGAAGCGGCTGATGGCACCCAACTTCGCACGCGAACCTTGGTGAATGCGGCGGGTCTCACCGCGCCACTGCTGGCCAAACGGTTTGCGGGCTTGCCAGCGCATCTGGTGCCACAAGCGCATTTCGCCAAAGGCAATTACTTCACCTTGGCGGGCAAATCCCCGTTTTCAAGGTTGATCTACCCCGTGCCTGAATCGGCAGGTTTGGGCGTGCATCTGACCATCGACCTGGGCGGGCAAGCCAAGTTTGGACCCGACGTGCAGTGGGTGGACTCGCCTGATGACTTGGTCGTTGATCCGCGCCGCGGTGACGGCTTTTATGCTGAGGTGCGCAAGTACTGGCCTGACCTGCCAGATGGCGCATTGCAAGCGGGCTACGCGGGCATACGCCCCAAAATCCAAGCGCCTCAGGAAGCGGCCAAAGACTTCGTCATCCAAGGGCCTGCAGACCATGGCATTGCGGGCTTGGTCAATTTGTTTGGCATCGAGTCACCCGGGCTGACCAGCAGTTTGGCCATCGCAGAGCGGGTGACTCAGTTGTTGGCCACTGCAGATTGAGGGTCAAAGGGCGGTTCAACGGCCCTGGAATTGGCTCGGTGGTTGGCCCATCGCGGCTTTGAACATGGCAGAAAAGGCGCTGTCGCTGGCGTACCCGCTGGCAGCAGCAACTTGAGCAACAGGCAAACCACGCGCCAACAAGGGCAGGGCATGTGCGAGGATGGCCTGCTGGCGCCATTGTTGGTAACTCATGCCCAGTTCGTCTCGAAACAGTCGGGCGACGGTTCGCTCGCTGGCACCAATGTCGGTGGCCCATTCGGCCAGGGTTGATCGGTCGCCGGGCGCCCGCAGCACGGCCTCGCACAGCGCGCGCAGCCGTTTGTCCCCGGTACGGGCGTTGGGCAGGGGCACACCCAGTGCCTGAGTGTCTGCACGCTGGATTTCGTCCAAGGTCAGCTCTACCAGTCCGCGTTCTCTGGCACTGATGCCTGAGGTCCGCGTGGGTTGCTGCGGCGGTGCTTGCTCCAGGCCCGGGGGCTCCAGTTGATCCAAGGCGGCGATCAGCTCTCGCAACAAGGCGCTGACGACCAAGACGCGGCAGGTCTGCCAGTCTTGTGGCACCACGCTGGGGTCGATGTAGAGGGTCCTGAGCTCTGCATCTTCAAGGATGTTGACGGCGTGCAGGGCCTCGGGTGCAATCCACACGGCCCGTGATGGCGGAATGATGTATGTGGTCTGCGACACGCCCGGTGTGGCATGGATTTCAACCTGCACCGTGCCCGTGGCACAGTACGCGAGCTGTGCCCAAGGGTGCCGGTGGGGCTCAAAGTGGGTGTCCCCGGGCATGCTCCGCGCACGCACCCTGACGGGGTGCTGGGGACATGGGGTGAAAGCATCGGTGTTGCCCAGCGGGGCAACGCGAAAACGGTTGGTTTTGGCCATGTTGCATCCGCATTGGCGGATATTCACTGAATCATGGCGAATTGTCGCATTTCAGCCGTTGATGTGTCACGGCCTTCGCGTCTACCATGCAGCCATGAGCACCATCACCGCCAATCCTTCTGCCTCAGGCACCGTTCCTTTGCGCCAAGACGCCAGCGTCATTGCCCTGGTGGGGGTGGCGCACGGCATCAGTCATTTCAGTCAATTGTTGCTGGCGCCCTTGTTTCCATGGCTCAAAGAGGATTTCAATGCCAGCTATGCCGAGCTGGGGTTTTTGATGACGATCTTTTTCGTCGTGTCGTGTGCGGTGCAGACGGCGTCGGGCTTTGTGGTCGACAAATTGGGTCCACGGCCTGTGTTGTTTGGTGGATTGGCCTTGGTGGGCACGGCGGGCCTGGGCTTTTCGATCAGCACCAGCTACGCCATGCTGGCCGTTTTTTCTGTGGTGGCAGGCATCGGCAACGGTGTGTTTCACCCGGTTGACTACACCTTGCTCAACCGCAAGATCAGCCCGCCTCGGTTAGGGCATGCGTATAGCGTGCATGGCATCACAGGCAGCTTGGGTTGGGCATTGGCGCCGGCCATGTTGGTGCCGCTGACGTTGGCTTTCTCATGGCGTGTGGCCCTGGCTTGCGCAGGCAGTCTGGCTTTTTTGGTGTTGTTGGTGTTGGTGTTCAACCGACACTCCTTGAACGTGCCCGTGTTGCCACCTGCTCCCAAGGCTTCAACCGGTGGTGCGACTGGCGTGGGCGAGGCCAACAAAGCGACTGAGGGCAATCTCGATTTCTTGCGCATTCCAGCGGTATGGATGTGCTTTGCCTTTTTCTTTTTCTATGCGATGGCATTGAGTGTGGTGCAGGCCTTCGCCCCAGAAGCATCGCGTCAGCTGCATGGCATGCCGGTGACCTTGGTGGCGACCTGCCTCACGGTGTACATGGTGGCTGCGGCCACAGGCATGGTCGGCGGTGGATTTTTGGCGGCCAATCCAGAGCGCTGCGAGCGCATTGTTGGTGTGGGTTTTGGGCTTGCCGGGGTGATTGCCTTGACGTTGGCGATGGCACCGGTGCCTGGCGCATGGGTACCGGTGTTGTTTGGCCTCATGGGGCTGGTCACCGGCACCGCTGGCCCGTCGCGCGACATGCTGGTGAAACGGTCAACGCCTGAAAACTCGACCGGGCGTGTGTATGGCGTAGTGTACTCTGGGCTGGACATCGGCCAAGCGTTTGCACCGCTCGTGTTTGGCACGTTGATGGACCACGGCTCATTCCAGTCTGTGTTGCTGGGCCTGGCCACTGTGCAGTTTGTGCTGATCGTCAGTGCCTTCCGGGTTCGGCGGGTGCGCCGCACGGCCCTGGTCGCGTCTTAAGTCTCAAAGGCCAGTCGGCATGCCGGCTGGGGCCACAGCTGCGCCTTCGATGCCGTGCTTGAGCAGGGCCGCGGCCACAAAGCCGTTCGCCTTCATCTCTTCGACGTAGTGGCCGAGGTACGCTTTGGCCGCCTCGCTGCGTGATTTGCCCAACCCCATGGCTTGATGGATGACCATGAAGCGGCCCGGCAGCAGGCGTACGCCGGGTAAGCGTTTGGCGTCACCTTCCATTTGCTGGCGAACCCCGGCTGCCACGTCCAACTTTTCGGTCAAAAAATGATCTGCAACGTCTTGTGATCGCGTAGTGCGCACCAGTTCTGCAGCTTTCAATGCGCGGGTCAGGTACAGGTCATAGGCGCTGCCACGGCCCACAACCACGCGGGTGCCAGCGCGGTCCACTTCGTCGTTGCTGCGCAAGGGCGAATCGGTCCGCACCAAGTAGCTGCCTTCAATGTTGCAGACTTTATTGCTAAGGAAGCTAAGAAAAAGG
>CAZHDP010000371.1:0-3780 GCA_964531605.1 uncultured Burkholderiaceae bacterium
CCAGCGCGTCTTGCATGTAGCTGGCCCAGCGCAGGGCATCGCGCACCTTGGCCCCCCGCACCGGCAGCAAGTTGTGCATGGTCTGGGCGAGGTTCTCCGCGCCGCCATAGGCTTTGCGGTCGGGGATGTGAAAGGTTAACTCGGCGGGCGCTTCTGCACCAGGCACGTTGTGGAACACGAAGCGCACGCCATCCAGGGTGAGCTCTTCGTCGGCTTGGGTGATCAGGTGTGTGGGGGGCAATATCCCGACCGAACCGAAGGCCAGTGTTTTGCCCAATCCCGTATCGACATTGCCTCGGGCAGACCGTGCCAAGTCTCGGCCAAATTGGTACATCGCTCGGCGACCCATGGCCGTGCCTGCGAGGATGTTTTCGCTGGTGGCTTCTTCAATGAAGCCTACCGACGCGATGATGGGGATGTTGCGTTGCAAGGCGGCCTCTGCGCTGATCACGCCCAACACCCCGCCAAAGTGATCGCCATGGCTGTGTGTGAAGACCACTGCCGTGACCGGCTTGTTGCCCAGGTGCTGCCTGGCGAAGGCGATGGCTGCAGCGGCAGACTCTTTGGCCGTTAAGGGGTCAACCACGATCCAGCCTTGCTTGCCTTCAATCAAGGTCATGTTGGCGATGTCAAAGCCACGCAATTGGTAGATGCCTTCGGTGACTTTGAACAGGCCCATGTGCGCGTTCAGCAGCGCATGCCGCCACAGGCTGGGATTGACAGTTTGAGGGGCGGGGCCCTCTATGAAACGGTAGGCGTCAAAGTCAATCAACACGCGCCCGTCAGGCCCTTGGATGGTGCCGCTGGGTTTGGCGATCAGGCCACGCTGGGCGTCTTCAAAGTCTTGTGGGTCGCTCAGCGCGAGGTCTTTGGCAAACGCTGCATTGGCGCTTTGCGTGGTGGCGGTGGCGTCTCCAGCGGAGTCTGACCCGGCAGGGGGCTTGTTGCAGGCGCTCAAGGTGAGCAGGGCGCACCACAGTGCACCCATGCACACCCCACGCAACGGGGCAAATGTCATGGTGTCTCCGTACCAAGCCTGAGGGCTCAATCTGCTCTGATTCTTGCTTCTGAGACGACGCGCTTCCACAACGCTTGTTGGGCCGTGATGAAGGTTGCAAACTCGGCAGGAGGGCCGCCACCGGTCACGGCGTCTTCGCTGGCAAATCGCTCTGCAATGGCCGGTGAGCGCAAAGCTTTGGCACATTCTTCTTGGATGCGTTTGACCACCTCAGGGGGCGTTCCGCCGGGGGCCATCACGCCATACCACTGCACCGATTCAAACCCCTTGTAGCCCGACTCGGCCACGGTGGGAACGTCTGGCAACGACGGCAAGCGCTGTGGTGTGCCTGTTGCAATGGCCCTCAATTTGCCGCTGCGGATGTGGGAGAGCAGGGCGGGCGTGCCGGCAGAGAAGGCTTGGGTGCGTCCGGCCAGCAGGTCGGTCAGCGCCGGACCGGTCCCCCGGTAGGGAATGTGCGTCATGAACATGCCCGTCGTGAGTTTGAGGTACTCCATGGCCAAGTGCCCGGCGCTGGCGTTGCCCGCTGAGCCGTAATTGAGCTGGCCGGGGTGGCGTTTCACGTAGGCCACAAACTCGGTGAAATTGCGGGCCGGTACATCGGGGTGGATGACGAACAGGCTGGGCACTTTCGCGAGCAGCGTCACGGGAACGAAATCACGGTTCACCTCGTAGCCCGTGTTGTTGAAGATGTAGGGGTTCACCGCCATGGAGCCCACATGGCCCAAGATCAAGGTGTGTCCATCCGGGGCTGCGCGAGCCACTTCTTGCATGGCTGGCACGCCACCACCGCCCGCTTTGTTGTCAATCACCACAGGGTGGCTGAGCACACGGGTGAGTTCATTGGCGGTGGTGCGCGCCACGATGTCCGAGGTTCCCCCTGGCACAAACGGCACCACAAATCGAACAGGCTTGGTAGGCCACGGTGTCGACTGTGCCTCAGCGCGGTTGGACCAGGTTGCCCAAGCTGGCAGCAGCGCACAAGCTGTCATGCGCAAGCTGTGGCGGCGGTCAATCGCTGGCACAAGGTCCGCGCGGGAGGTCATTGCTTGCGAGTTCATGGTGAGTTCCTTCCGATGGGATAGCCAGGCTGGCGCTGCGCTGTTCAGTGCCCAATGTGCAGCGCCACCAAAAAGCGCGACACCATGTTGTAAGCCGCAATGGTGGCCACCACATCGACTTTGCCCTGGTCGTCGAAATGTGCGGCTACGTCGTCAAACAACGCATCAGGTACCTCGATGTCTCGGGTCATCGCATCGGTCAGCCGCAGGGCGACGTGCTGTGCTGCGGTCCAATGTGGGCTGGCCGCCAGTGGCTGCGTCCGCGTGGCATCGATGGCCGCTTGCGTGATGCCTGCCGCCAGGGCATGGGGCACATGGGCGTCAAACTCGTAGGTGGCTCGGTTGAGTACCGCCACGCGCAGGATCACCAGTTCGCGCAAGCCCGCAGGGATGCTGTTGCGGTTGCGCACGGCCGAGAGCATGTGTTCCCAACCATCGGCAATCGGTGGGCTGTTCAGCAGCACTTGGTAGAGCGGCGACACGCGGCCACGTTCGGCCGTGATCTTGGCCTCTTGCGCGGCGAGTTCGGGGCGGGTACCTGGGGGGACCGGTGTGATGCGCATGGTGGGGCTGATTGTGGCTGATTCCCAGGTGCGCTGATCGGTCAGAATGTCGCTTTGACGATTGCGTCCCCTCTTTGCTTCAGATCGACTTGCGCATGACCACCACACCTGCTTTCAAAATAGCGTTCCATGGCCAAAATGCCACCAACTTTCGCCATGACTTTGAGGCCTTGATTGGCCCCTCGCACCAGATCGTTGACCTGAGCGATGGGCTGGCTCTGCCAGGTGAAGTGGCGCATTTTGAGTCTGCTGATGTGATTGTGGGCATCAAGCTGGACAGCACCATGCCCACCCCCCGAAAGTTACGGCTCTATCACGCGCCTGCGGCCGGCACGGATGCGATTGACCTGGCGCTGCTGCCCCCTGGCAGCGCTTTGTGCAATTGCCATGGGCATGAAAACGCCATCGCAGAGTATGTGATGGCGGCGCTGCTGTTGCGCCACGTGCCCTTGGCTCAGGCAGACGCTGATTTGCGACAAGGCAAATGGACGTACTGGGCGGGTCGCCCCACTGCCCTGCGCACAGAACTGGGTCAGCAAACCATCGGCCTGCTCGGCTTTGGTCACATTGCCCAAACCGTCGCTTTGAGGGCCAAGGCTTTTGGCATGCGGGTGCATGTGGCCAATCGGAGCGCCGTGAAAGCCCCGCAGGTAGACCAGGCCTTCGGCCTGGATGACTTGGCCGCCTTCATGGGGTCTGTGGATGCGGTGATCGTGTCGCTGCCGTTGACGCCACAAACCCAAGGGTTGGTGGACGCGGCCGCTTTGCAAGCCATGCGCCGTGACGCCGTGCTGGTCAATGTGGGCCGAGGTCCGGTGGTGTCCGAACAAGCCTTGTTTGACGTGCTGTCAAAGCGCCAGATCGGCGGGGCCATCATCGACACCTGGTACCAATACCCCACCCCTGACCGATTCGAGTGTGCGCCACAGCGACAGCGTGGCGACCACACCGTCGTGCAGCAAGGGATCGAAAAATCTGGGATGAACCAGGTCTCCCCAGGTGTGAGTGAGCGTAACCGGGTCCCTCATCGAGCGTGCGACGAAACCCTCGAAGCGGTCCGCAGCGCTGAAGTTGTCGGGCAATCGGTCGAAAAAGCCTTGAACCTGTGGATCGCCAGGCGGTGCACGAAAAATGGCAA
>CAZHDP010000372.1:0-3763 GCA_964531605.1 uncultured Burkholderiaceae bacterium
GGGCGTATCGCCCGCCGCGAGACCACGGCACGGGCCGCCACCGAGAGCGTGCTGGCCCGCATTGCTGTGGCCAACCCGCAGGTCAACGCGCTGGCCAGCGTTAGCGCCGACAAAGCCTTGCAAGCAGCTGACGCAGCCGATGCGGCCCAAGCCCGGGGCGATGCGCTGGGTGCGCTGCATGGCGTGCCCGTCACCATCAAAGTCAACATCGACGTGCTGGGCGAAGCCACCACCGATGCGGTGATCGCCTTCAAAGACAACATCGCCACGAGCGATTCGCCATTGGTCGAGTCCATGCGCGAGGCCGGTGCCATCATCGTAGGCCGCAACAACGCCCCCGCGTTTTCGCTGCGCTGGTTCGCCGACAACGCTTTCCATGGCCGCACCCTTAACCCGTTTGATGCGGGCGTGACCCCTGGCGGCTCCAGTGGTGGCGCGGCGGCGGCCACTGCCATGGGCATGGGCGCGATCGCACATGGCAACGACTATGGCGGCTCGGTGCGCTACCCGGCCTGGGCCTGTGGCGTGGTGGGCCTGCGCACCACCGTGGGCCGAGTACCGTCGTACAAGGCCAGTGCGCCCCATCGCATCATCAGCAATCAGCAAATGTCGGTGCAAGGCCCGCTGACCCGCACCGTGGCAGATGCCCGCTTGGCCTTGCAGGTCATGGCACAAGGCTCGCCGCTGGACCCGCAATGGATGCCCGCCCCAATTGAATTTGCCGATGCACGCCAGCCCACCCGCGTGGCGGTGTTTCGCAGTTGGACGCATTCGCCGGTCGACGCCACAGCCACAGCGGCGGTGGACCAGGCCGCACGCTGGCTGGAAGCGGCGGGCTACACCGTCGAATTAGCCGAGCCGCCGCATTTTGCTGAGGTGTCGGCCATGCAGTTCCACATGGTGATGAACGACATGCGCCGAGGCGGCGAGCCCTTCATGATGGACAAAGGCGACGATGCCCTGCGCAAGGCGCTGGGCCACTACATGGCCATCAATCCGGTGTGGGACCGTGACCACTATTTGGAAGCGCTGACGAGGCGGTTCAACATCGCCCGAGACTGGGCGGTGTTTTTTGAGCGCTACCCGGTGCTGCTCATGCCCAACTCGTGGGAGCGGCAGTTCCCCATCGACGACGACCAGCGTTCGCCTGAGCGCACGGCGCAAATTTTGTTGGCACAAGCCCCGATGCTCAGTACTGCCACGTTGGGCCTGCCCGGCCTGTCGGTACCCACCGGTGTGGTGAACGGCTTGCCGGTGGGCGTGCAAATCGTCAGCACCAAGTTCCGCGAAGACCGCATGTTGGCGGCAGGCGAGGTGATCGAGCGAGCAGCAAAGTTTTCAGCACTGGACCATTTGCTGACGCGCTGATTCTCTGCCATCCGTTTTTTTGTTTTCACTCATAACACCCAAGGAGACATTCATGAACATTTCCCCACTGTTTCGACCACTGCTCGTTGGGCTAGTACTGGGCGTGACAGCCCTGCAAGCCAGTGCCCAGACTTGGCCTGTCAAACCCATCACCATGATCGTGCCCTGGCCGGCCGGTGGCCCATCGGATTTTGTAGCCCGCAAGATGCAGCCCGAGATGGCCAAGGCGCTGGGTCAACCGGTCGTGATCGATAACGTTGGCGGCGCGGGCGGCGCCATCGGCATCCAGAAAAATGTGGGCGCTGCTGCCGACGGCTATACCCTGTCATTGGCCAGCCCATTGGAGCTGATCGTGGCACCGCTGACGCTGGCGGCCGTCAAGTACAAGCCCGAAGACGTCAAGATCGTGGGTCAGATCGTCAAGGCCCCACTGGTGCTGTTGGCACGCAAGGACCTGCCGGCCAACACACTCGATGAACTGATGGCCTTGACCGCTCGGCCAGGCACCGCGGCCTTGTCGGTGGGCAATGGCGGCAACGGCAGCCTCTTCCATCTGGTGGCTGAGAAATTCGGCCAGCAGACCGGGGCCAAGTGTTTGCATGTGCCTTACAAGGGCACCACGCCCATGATGACCGAACTCATGGGTGGCCAGGTTGACCTGGCATTTACCATCTTCGCGGGGAGCATTCCTTCGATGATCGCAGACGGCAAAGTCAAGGTTCTCGGACTGACCACTCGCACGCCCTTGCCCAAGTTCCCACAGATCGCGACAATGGCCACCCACCCCAAACTGGCAGGTTTCGAATTCGATTCCTGGGCGGGCATCGCGGTACCGCGTCAAACGCCCGACGCGGTGAGCAACCGCATCAACAAGGCCGTGTATGAAGCGCTGCAGAATCCAGAGATCCGCTCGGCTTTCGAGGCCACCGGCAACCTCATCGTCAACCCAACCTCGGTGGCTGATCTGGACCGTGTCTACCGGGATGAAGTCGCGCGTTACCAGGCAATTGCGCGGTCGATCAACTTCGAACCCCAGTGAACGATCACGCCCGTCCTCAACATTGAAACCATGAACCCAATTCCCGTTGCCCTGAGCCCTGAGCAGACCGCGCAAGTGTTGCCTTATCCACGACTGGCACAGAGCATCCGGGCCTTGTTGAATGATCCCTCGGTGTCGGTGCCCGCGCGCATCGTGCAATCGCTGGTCGGAGGTGGCAGTCTCTTTGTCATGCCGGCGGCAGACAGGCGTGTGGCGGTCACCAAGCTCATCACCTTTGTGCCTGACAACGCACAACGCGGACTGCCGGCCATCCAGGGCGATGTGGTGGTGTTTGATGCGCGAGATGGTCGCCGCCTCACGACCCTTCACGCCCCCACTGTCACTGCCCGCCGCACGGCGGCGGTGTCGCTGCTGGCAGCACAGTGCTTGGCACCTGCTCCCCAAGGCAAGCTGCTCATCGTCGGTGCTGGTGTGCAGGGCCGTTCGCACCTGGAGGCTTTTGTACAGGGACTGGGTGTGCGCGAGGTGCGGGTTGCTTCCCGCTCAACAGGCAGCGCCGATGCCCTGGTAGCCCATGCCCGCAGCCTGGGCGTTCAAGCTGAGCGCACCGACGATCCTGATGCCGAACTGGCCGAATGCACGCTGGTGGTGACTTGCACCAGCGCGCAGGAGGTGGTCATGCGTGGCACACCGCGCGATGATGCCTTTGTTTGCGCCGTTGGCGCATTCACACCGCGCATGGTCGAATGGGCGCCCGAGGTGTGTCGCCACCTGGCCGAGCGCGGCCGCGTGGTCGTGGACACGCGCGATGCCGACCACGAAGCAGGTGACCTGCTTCAGGCGGGTTTGCAGGTGAGTGCTTTTGCCTCGCTCGCGGATGTGGTGAGTCCTCGCGCCGCGCAGACCAAGCCGAACCCAGGCCCCGTTTTTTTCAAAAGCTGTGGCTGGGCAGGTTGGGATTTGGCCGCTGCCCGCTGTTGCTTGTCGCTTGATGTTTGACGAACCTGCGTGTCGTGTGGCGTGCCGCAGTATCTTGCTCATTTTCTGGAGAATGACCTCATGGTTCAACGTTTTGAAGTTGGTCCCCGCATGTCCGAAATCGCCGTGCACAACGGCACTGTCTATCTGGCTGGTCAGGTGGCGCACGATGCCTCGCAGGACATTGCCGATCAGACACGCCAGGTGCTCGAAGGCATTGACGCTTTGCTGGCGCGTGCAGGCACAGATAAAAGCAAAATCCTCATGACCCAGATCTTTCTGCCCAATCTGGCCGACTTTGCGGGCATGAACGCGGTGTGGGATGCCTGGGTTGCGCAGGGTCAGACCCCGCCCCGCGCCACGGTTCAGGCTGCGTTAGCCAATCCGGATTGGAAGATTGAAGTGGTGGTGACGGCG
>CAZHDP010000373.1:0-820 GCA_964531605.1 uncultured Burkholderiaceae bacterium
CTGTGGCCTGGTCTGGCGACGCGGGGAGCGGGTATGGCGGGGTGGCATCGTTCAACCAAGCCTGTGCCGACTGCGCGTGCCGACCCATGCCGCCCGTGTTCAAACGCCAAGCGCTCAACACCATGTGGTCAGGACGGACCACGCGGTTGGCGCTGGCCATGGTTTCAGTGCAATCAAAGGCCTCTGCATCGTGCGGGGCCAGGGTGTCGGTGGTGTTGATGCCAAAGCTCTGCAGCACGTCAGAGCCATCGATCAGGACGCCGCTGTCACGGTTGAGCAGGCCTGCACCCAACACCGGGCCTGCGCTGAGCTTGATGGCGCGGTCGTCATACCCACTGAAGATGCGATAGAAGTGCACATGAGCGGGGATGCTGGCGAGCACAACCGCGCGGAGTTGGGCGAGCTCGGACTGGCTGACGATGCGGCCCACGTCAAGCTGGAGGTATGGGCCTTCTTCGCTGACGGTGGCCTGGCTGTAGCCAAGCCACCCGAGGGCGGATTGAAGGCTGGCGGCGCTGCCACGCGTCATGAGCCAGGGCAGGCCTGCGGACAACAAAGCGTCTACCCCATCAAAGTACGGTGCGAACTGGGCCAAGCCCCACTCTGCGGCCAACCAGGGGGCGAAGGCAGCGGGTGGATGGTCAGTGATGTCCACATGGGCATCGGCCAAAGCGGACCAGGGTGCAGCCACCTCGACCAAGGCACGCTCAAGGGCGGTGGTGGCGGGTGGCAACAGGCGGTGCAGCGCGGTGGGCTGGATGGTGGTCTCGCTCACAGCATCACCCCTTTGTCGACCAGGGCAACGGTGCCCATCACAGGG
>CAZHDP010000373.1:830-3759 GCA_964531605.1 uncultured Burkholderiaceae bacterium
AGGGAATTCATCGGCGGCGATGGGGGTGACCTCGGCGGGGGCTTGTGCATCGGTGAAATACACGGCGGCAATGCCCTGCACTTGCAGGTGGGCCATGAACCAACTGCGGGGCACGGCACGGCCGAGGCGACCGTAGGCCAGCAAAGCGGCAGGCAAGTTGGCGGCAATGCGGCTCACCAGGTCGGTGGGGGCGTCACTGTCGCGGTACAGGTCGGCAGCGATGGCAATGGCCTTGGGGGTGGCGGTGCGGACGTGGATGCTGACACCCATGGGGCGCGCGCTGGGGGCATTGAGGGCGGCGAGCACGTCAGCCAAGATGCCAGCGGTGTTGTCGGCGGTGGCCAGGCGCAGGCGAATGTCAACATGCCCCGCCACGGCGGATGACACGGCCGCGTCTGCCACCTGCAGCGATGCACTGAGGGCCACCAGGCGGTATTGCTCGGCGGTGCCGTTGCCAGCCAACGCGGCAATGCGCAGTTGGATGCGCAGGCGAAAGCGGTCATCGGCCTCGCCGGGGAGTCGGGCCAGGTTGTAGAACGCGCCTTTGTGATCAAGGTCACCGGCAGTGGCGTAGGCCAGCAGGTTGGCGCGCGCGGCGTCATTGACGCGCTGGCGAAACAGCAGCTCCATGTAGGACTGCACTTCGAGCAGTTTGACCAGCGGCTCGGACTCCAGGTCGATCACATCAACGCAGGCGGGGTAGCGGGCCAACAGGTCGGCACGGTGGCGCTGGAAGATGGCCTCGAAACTCAAGGCTTCGACCACGGCGGGCGCAGGCAGAGCCAGCAGATCGATGGGGGTGGTCATGACAGTGCCGCCCTTTGCTGCAGTGGCAAGCGCAGGGACAGCGCCTGGGCGCGGCCACCGTCTGGCAGGTAGATGCCTTCGAGCTGCAGCACGCTGGTGCCGGGCTGGAGGCCTTGCTGGATGAGGATGCGCGACACGCGCACACGGGGCTCCCAGCGCAAGATGGCACCGGCTGCGGCGCTGTAGAGGCGCACGCGGGTTTGGGGGTTGTCAGGCTGGTCGAGCAGCTCGGGCAACAGGCTGCCGAACTCACGGCGGGCAATGCGGCTGCCGATGGGCGTGAAAAGGATCTCGCCCAGGCTTTGGATGACGTGGGCCAAGCCGGTGATGGCGCGGCCGGTGTTGCGGTTGAGGCCGCTCACCCGGGCTCCCCCGAGCGGTCGGTGCCGGACTTGACGTCGCGGTGGCGGTGGTGCACGGCGCTGATGCCTTGGGCGACCACGTCTTGGTTGGTGGTGGTTCGGCCTGCGGCAATGCGCCACGTGGTGTCGGCGGCGCTGAGGGTGATCTCGGTGTCGGAGCGCAGGTCAATGCCCTCGGCAGCGGTGAGGCTGATGCGCTTGGTGGCGCGCATGGCGAGCGAACCGGTCGCGCTGTTGTGGACGATGCTGTCGCCGTTGTCGAAGTGGATGCGCATCTCTTCGGCCTTGACGCTGCTCTGGGGAATGGCATCGCAAAAGCTGGCGGGGATGACGATGGCACTGGCCAGGTCACCACCGGGGGAGAGCAATACCACTTGCTCGCCTTTGGTGGGTGGCCACCACACGGTGGCTTTGCCTGCACGCAAGGTGGACCAGGGCAACCAGTCGGTGAGCACGTCGCCAGACTTGATGCGGCAACGCGCTGGGGGCGTCAAGCGCACCTCGGCCACAGTGCCAAAGCGCACGATGTTGTTCATGCGGCGCAGCAGCTCAGTGGGGGTGAGGTCGAGGTCGGCGGTGGAGTTGCTGTGAGTCACCCTGCAATGGTGCCCAGACCCCTCGCGCGAGGCGAGTGTTTTGCCTTGTAACGGCGGGGCCTACAAGCGAAACCAGAGGTCAGGGACTGACGTGGCGCAGGATGGTGTCGGTGATGCGGTCGCGCTCGGGCTGGGTGAGGCCCAACAGTTGCCGTGCGGGGTAGCGGTAGCTGGGGCCTTGGGGTTGGACTTGATCGACCAGGCCGTCTTGGTGGACTTGGGCAATGCGGGCGGTGCGGCCGATGAAACCCACCGAAGCCTCGGTGTCGGTGCTGTCAGCGCGCAGGTGGCGGGCGGTGCGCAGCTTGTTGAACATGGTGCTGCGGATTTTGCCGTTGAGCGCACGCAGGCGTTTGCTGGTGAGGGGCTTGCGCGTGGCGTACGGCGTGCCATCGGGGGCGGTTTGGCTGGCGATGCGTTGGGCTTGGCTGCGGCGCAACTCGCGGGCCAGCTCACGGGTGAGTTGGCGCACTTGATGGGGTTGCAGTTGCGCCACCAGCGGAGCGGCCCAGGTTTCGAGGGTGTGCAGTGCGTCCATCAGGTTCACCAGGGTCAATGGGTTCAGGTCGGCTCGGTGCGGGGGTCGTGGTCCCACTCGGCGATTTTGCTGCCAGCGACCCAGAATTCCCAGTGCTCGGGCAGTTCGTGAATGCCAGGGTGCAGGGGCTCGGGCACGTGGCGGATGTTGTATTGGCCCAAGGGCTGGTCGGGCTGGGGTGTGACGATGACGCGTTCGGTGAGGTCGAGCTCGATCATGAGGTCAACAGACTGGGTGTTGTTGTATTCGACTTCAAAGCGGATGGCTTTGGCGCGTTGGTCTTCGTTGTCAAACACCTCGGGTTGGTGCTTGCGCATCCACACGAGCATGGGGAGCACCACGGCATCGGCTGCGCTGGCGTAGTCGAGCACCACGATTTGCAGGGTGTAGGCGTACTGGAACGAGTAGGACGGCACACCGGTGCTGATGACGCGGCCGTTGCGCACCAGGATGCTGAGTTTGTCAGGGTCGCGTGCCAGCTCGGGCACGGCGAGGCTGAGGTGGGCGCGCAGGCTGTTGGGCTTGTACATCAATGGCGCCTGGTGGCTTCAATGTCGAGGATGGCGTTCAGTTGGCTGGCGGCTTGAGCGTAGGCTGACCGGCATTGGGCAAGGGCTTGGGCCACG
>CAZHDP010000374.1:0-3748 GCA_964531605.1 uncultured Burkholderiaceae bacterium
TCAAACTTGGGGACCAAAACGGCATTGGCGAGATCATTCAATTGGAGACTCCTGGTTTGTTGTTGTGCCCAAGACAGCTTGCGGTGCAGGAGACTATTTGTGCTGCAGCTTGCGCTTGTGCTCATTCACTTTGAGCTGAAGTTTGAAAGCCTTTCGTGACGACTGTGTGGCGAATTGATGTGCTTTCAATGACAGCCACCCCTGTCACAGGCATGTCATGTGCGTCGGCAATGATCAGATCCCGCTTTTCCATGTCACAGATCGGTCAGCCATGAACACGCCCAATGCACACGAACACGAGGAAGCACTGATCAGAAAAATCCGTCTCGATTTGATGGACGGATTTGATGAGGAGTTGGAAATGGAGTGGGAAGACCGCAGCATCGATGAGCTGCATCAAACCCTGTCGAGCGATCCCTCAGCACCAGACCGTGTTGCCAGGCGCCAATACTTCTCAGAGCTGTTCCGCCTGCAAGGTGAGTTGGTGAAACTGCAAGACTGGGTGGTGCGGACCAAGCACAAAGTCGTCATCTTGTTCGAGGGCCGCGATGCGGCGGGCAAGGGAGGGGTCATCAAGCGCATCACCCAGCGGTTGAACCCCCGTGTGGCACGTGTTGCAGCGCTGCCCGCCCCCAACGACCGTGAACGTACCCAGTGGTACTTTCAGCGCTACGTGTCACATTTGCCCGCTGCAGGTGAAATCGTGTTGTTTGACCGCAGTTGGTACAACCGGGCTGGCGTCGAGCGCGTCATGGGATTTTGTAATGACGATGAATATGAAGAGTTTTTCAGAACGGTCCCCGAGTTCGAAAAGATGCTGGCAAGGTCTGGCATTCAACTGATCAAGTACTGGTTTTCGATCACGGACGACGAGCAACACTCGCGCTTTTTAGGGCGCATTCACGATCCGCTGAAACAGTGGAAGCTCAGTCCGATGGACTTGGAATCCCGCGTGCGTTGGGAGGCTTACACCAAAGCCAAAGAAGTGATGCTGGAGCGCACACACATTCCCGAGGCCCCCTGGTGGGTGGTGCAGGCGGTGGACAAGAAAAAAGCGCGCCTGAATTGCATTCACCACCTGCTCAGTCAAATGCCTTACGAAGAGGTTGAACATCCTCCCATCGTGTTGCCAGAACGTGTCCGACACCAAGACTACATTCGCCAACCTGTGCCGCAAGACATCGTCGTTCCTGAGCGGTACTGATACGCCCGAGCCAGGAACTGTCGGTGAAAAACTTTGGAATGAGGCTCACATGGCCACCGCATTGATGTCGTCGGAGGGTGGACTCCGCGTGGCCACGCACTTGGTAAAAAGGCTGGTGGTGCTGTGGTGCCTTGGTGTTTTGGCCGCTTGCTCGCCCCGTCACCTGATCATCAACAGCATGGCTGACGAGCTTGCACAGCAAGGGGCAGCCCAAGAGGAAGACCTGGCGCTCGCACGCGATGCCAGTGCGTTTTATTTGAAGCTCTCTGAGTCGGTGTTGCGAGAAACACCTGGCAACCTCAAATTGGCGGAGGCTGTGACCAGTGGTTTCACCCAGTACAGTTTCGCTTTCGTCGCCACGCAAGCGGATCAGGTTGAGCGCCGTGACCCGCAAGCAGCGCACCAACTTCGCCTGCGTGCCGCCCGCCTGTATCGACGCGCGCAGCAGCATGCAAAAGTGGCACTGGAGTCTCGGCAGCCAGGTTTTTTCAAACAACTGGCCAGCCCAAACAGCGGCGATTGGCCTGCGGTCACCGAAGACCACATGGGCCTGGTCTACTGGGCCTGTGCTGCTTGGGGTGGGTGGATTTCATTGAGCAAAGACGATCCCGACACGCTGGCAGACCTGCCATTGGCCTTCAGGCTCGCCAGCCTGGCTTGGCGAACCCAGCCCGACCACGGCAACGGCAGATTGGCCAGCCTGATGGGCAGCTTTGAAGCATCCCGCCCCGGTGGCTCGCCCAAGCAAGCCCTTGCTTATTTTGACAAGGCGCGACAGTTGAGCGGCGATCAAAACGCGGGGGTACTGGTAGCACAGGCGGAAAGCATCGCGTTGCCTGTGGGTGACCGGGCAGGGTTTGAGACCTTGCTCCATAAGGCACTGGCCATTCCCGAAGTCCCACAGCTGCCCGCCCAAGTCATGCGGGCACGAGCGCAATGGCTGTTGGACAACGCAGACGAACTTTTTTGACGGAGAGACCCATGCGACGCCTCATCATTTCGACTTTTTGTGTGGCGCTCGCTGCAGCCTTGAGCAACCCCGTGTTGGCTGCTGAAAAGGCCTTTCGCGTAGGGACCTTGGTCACCAAAAATTCGCTTTACCACCGGCAATTGCTGGAGATTGGTGAAGCATGGAAATCCACACAAGGTGGCCAGGGACGGTACCAAGTGTTCACGGATGGGAGCCAAGGCGGTGAAACGGAATTGGTACGCCGCATGCGCATTGGCCAATTGCAAGGCGCGCTGATTTCGGTGGTTGGCCTGCGTGAGATCGAACCAACGGTCGCCGCTCTGCAGAACATGCCCCTGCTGTTCAAGAACTGGGAGGAGTTGGACCACGTGAGGGAGAAAATGCGCCCGGCCATGGAAAAGCGCTTCAACGACAAAGGCTTTGTGGTCGTGTCTTGGGGCGATGCGGGCTGGGTTCGGTTCTTTTCAAAAGAGCCCGCATTCAAGCCTGACGATTACAAAAAAATGAAGTTCTTCGCTTGGGGAGGTGAACCCGAACAGCAAGAAATCATGAAAGCCATGGGGTACACGCCCATCCCACTTGAAACGGGCGATGTGCTGCCAGCCATACAGACGGGCATGATCAATGTGGTGCCGTCCACCCCTTATTTTGCGCTGGCAAGCCAAATCTACACGACTGCGCCCCACATGCTGGACCTCAACTGGGCACCGATTGTGGGTGCGCTGGTGGTGACACGCAAAGCCTGGGACGACATGTCGCCCGCTACGCAAGAGGCCTTGCTCGCTGCGGGTGAGAAGGCGGGCGGTCTCATACGAACCAAAGCGCGGCAAGAAGTCGACGAGGCGGTTGAAGCCATGAAAAAAAGAGGTCTGACGGTCAACCGCCCCACGGCGGACCAGCTCAAAGCCTGGCAAGACCTGGCTGACAAGTTGTACCCTCAAATTCGAGGACATTTGGTGCCTGCAGACACGTTTGACCAGGTGATGGCTCACCTGAAATCGTACCGGGCCAGCCGAGGTAAGTGAGTTGAGCGACAACACCTTTTGGCGCCAAGCCCGCCGTGGGGCCATGAAACTGTCGCAGGCTGACAGTGGCATCGCGATGTTCGCACTGGTGGCGATGATGATGATCCCCTTGGTCGAGATCTCATTGCGCCCTTCGATAGGTCATGGCGTTCAAAATGCAGCCGTGCTCGTTCAGCACCTGGGCTTGGTCATGGCCATGTTTGGCGCGGTTGCAGCCGAACGGAATGGCCATCTTGCCACTTTTGGGGGCGGTGTCTCGAGGACGGGTCCTCTTGCAACGCGGATCCAGCAAGGTGCCCATGTAGCCACCGGCCTGGTGTGCGGTGCGCTGGCCTTGGCAAGCTGGCATTTTGTGGACAGCGAGAGGCAAGCGGCGCATCTTCATCTTGCCTATGGCATGCCAACGTGGTGGATTCAGGCCAGCTTGCCTGTTGGTTTCGGGCTGTTGGGCATGAGGGTGAGTGCGCGGGTTGGCAATGGTGTTGGCAATGGCATCGTCGCCAAACTCTGTTGGAGCCTGCTTGTACCTGCCCTGGGTGCCTTAATGGG
>CAZHDP010000375.1:0-3728 GCA_964531605.1 uncultured Burkholderiaceae bacterium
TTGTTTTCTTTCAATTCTCCTGGAGGGGCATGCCCTGCTTGTGATGGCCTGGGGCAACAAGAGGTCTTTGATCCTGCGCGGGTGGTGGCCTTTCCGATGCTGAGCTTGGCTGGCGGTGCGATCAAAGGATGGGACCGCCGCAATGGGTACTACTTTGCGTTGCTGGAAAGCCTGTCCAAACATTACAAATTTGACATCGAAGCCCCCTATGAGGCTTTGCCTCCGGCGGTACAACACGCGGTGCTGTATGGCTCGGGCGACGAGGAGATCAAGTTCAGCTATGTGATGGACTCGGGCCATTTGGCAGGTAAAAAATTGACCAAAAAACATCCTTTCGAAGGTATCATTCCTAACATCACCCGGCGCTACCGCGAAACCGAATCTGTCGCTGTGCGTGAAGAGTTGTCGCGCTACCGAAGCCAGCAAGGGTGTGCCGATTGCCACGGCTCGCGCTTGCGCAAAGAGGCGCGCTTTGTCCGGGTGGGTGAGTCTGATCAAGCCAAAGCCATCTTCGAGGTCAATCGCCTGACCTTGCGTGATTGCCTGGACTACTTTCAGCGGCTGCACTTGCAAGGTGCCAAAGCAGAAATTGCGGACAAAGTGATCCGTGAAATCAGCTCGCGCCTGAAGTTCCTCAATGATGTCGGCTTGAATTACCTCAGCCTGGACCGCAGCGCAGAGACCTTGTCGGGAGGTGAAGCACAGCGCATTCGCTTGGCGTCTCAAATCGGTTCGGGGTTGACGGGCGTGATGTATGTGTTGGACGAACCCAGCATCGGGCTGCACCAACGAGACAATGACCGCTTGATTGGCACGCTGCAACACTTGCGCGACATCGGCAACAGCGTGTTGGTCGTGGAGCACGACGAAGACATGATGCGTGCGGCGGATTACCTGATTGACATGGGGCCCGGTGCAGGGGTGCATGGTGGGCAAATCACGGCACAGGGTTCGTTTGACGCTGTCAAGGCAAGTTCTGCATCGCTCACTGGTCAGTACCTGAGCGGTGTCAAACGCATTAACGTGCCCACCGAGCGCCGCAAGCCTGGCTCTGAAAAAATTTCCATTCGAGGAGCCACAGGCAACAACCTGAAAAACGTGACGGCTGACATTCCCGTCGGCCTGCTCACCTGTGTCACGGGTGTCTCAGGTTCGGGCAAATCAACGCTGGTGAACGACACCCTTTACGCCGCTGCCGCGCGAAAAATTCACCGAGCCCACGCAGAACCATCTGCGCATGAGGGCATCGACGGACTGGACCTGTTCGACAAAGTCATCAACGTGGACCAGTCCCCCATTGGCCGTACGCCAAGGTCGAACCCCGCCACTTACACAGGTCTGTTCACACCTATCCGTGAGCTGATGGCCGAGGTGCCCATGGCGCGCGAACGTGGTTACGGCCCTGGGCGCTTCAGTTTCAACGTGGCGGGCGGCCGTTGTGAAGCCTGCCAAGGGGATGGCGTGGTCAAAGTCGAGATGCATTTCTTGCCTGATGTGTACGTTCCTTGCGACCTTTGTCGTGGGCAGCGCTACAACCGCGAGACCTTGGAGGTTCAATACAAAGGCAAAAACATCGCGCAAATCCTTGACATGACGGTGGAGACGGCTTTTGACTTTTTGAAAGCTGTGCCCCACTTGGCGCGCAAATTACAAACGTTGCTGGATGTGGGGTTGTCCTATGTGCGGCTGGGACAGTCGGCGACCACCCTGTCGGGTGGCGAGGCGCAACGCGTCAAACTTGCCTTGGAATTGAGCAAGCGCGACACGGGGCGCACACTCTACATTTTGGATGAACCCACAACAGGTTTGCATTTTGCAGACATTGCGTTGTTGCTCAAGGTGTTGCACCAACTGCGAGACGCCGGCAACACCATCGTGATCATCGAACACAACCTGGATGTCATCAAAACAGCCGACTGGTTGATTGACATGGGGCCAGAAGGTGGCGCCGGAGGGGGGCAAGTGGTCGGGGTTGGTACCCCTGAAGTCTTGGCTGCGAACCCCGCCAGCCACACGGGGCACCATTTGCGGTCGGTGCTGGCTCGCGCCTAGGCCCTCAGGCTTGGGCGCGTTTGAGCGTCACTTGCACAGCTGTTCAGTCACCACGACCTCTTCGCGGGTGTTCCCTGTGTGGATATTGAACCGCTCTACCAACTGTCCAAACTCTTGAACAGAAGCCACGAGCAGCGGTAGCAGATTGTCGACAGGGGGGGTAAGGGTGGGGGTTGTACCCGACCCTGTCGTCGTGCCGGTTGCCCCTGTCGTGCCGCCTGTGGTCGCTCCGGTCCCGGTGCCCGTGGTGGTTCCAGGGGTAGGCGCGGTGGGTGTTGCTGGCGTGGTTGGGGTGGTGGGTGTGGTGGGTGCAGTTGATGCGCCCACTGTGAAGCCTGCTTCACTGGTCTGGTAGTAGGGTGCGCCGGTGGCCAAGGCCGTGGAGGTTGTTTGGGCAAAGGTGCCGTTGACACTGCCCGCTTGCACCAGGGGATAGGTCTCACCTGCGGTGGGCGTGTAACCCAGTCCTTGCATCACCAAAGCGCCACCCAAGGTGGCCGTGCCCGTGACGCGCAGTCTGTCAAAGGTCGTGTTACTGGCCACTTCCATCACCAAGCTGCCCGAACTGGTTTGTCTGTAATTGCCGTTGACGGTCAACGTGCCGGGCGAATGTCCGGGCGCCACTGTGCCCTCGTTCACCAGCGTTCCTGTTCCCACATTGACGATGCCATTGCCCACCAAACTTGCACCCGCAGCATTGGTCAAATTCTGGTTGCCCGTGTCAATCACGCTGTTCTCGCTCACCAAGTCAATGCGGCCTTGGTTGCTGAAGTTTCCGTTCGCTGTGCCTGCGTGGAGCAGGCCATTGACCAGCAAGGTTTGACCACTGGCATTCACCCATGCCCCAGAGTTGTTGGTGACTTCCGTGTTGATCAACGTACCGTTACCCGCATTGGTGGAAATGGCCGAACCTGTGATGACGAGCGGTCCCGCACCATCGAAACGAACCTGCCCACTGGCTCGCAAGTTGTTGCTGCCTCCGCCGGCATTGATGTTCCCTAGAAGGATGACATCGCTGCCCGAGCCTTGCGCGTTGAGGGTGATGTTGCCTCCACCTGTGGTGAGTCGACCGACCGAAATGTTGGCATTTTGAGCACCGCTTCCTGCAGTGCCTGTCTCAAGCGTAATGCTGCCTGTACCTTGCGTGCGGAACTCCAGGTTCGCACCGTCAGGACCATCGTTCAGTTTGATACCTGTAAACACCTTGTTGCCATCAGTGGGTGCATTGCGGGTTCGCATGGTCAGGTTGGTGTTGTTTGACATCGTGACAGATTGACCGGTGAATCGACCTGCAACACCTATCCAGTCGGTTGCTTCTAGCACCACATTGGTTCCAGGTGCATATCCTTGAAGATCCGATTGGAAAATCTCCGTCGGCCCGGCCTCCACGAAGGAGATGGTTTGGTTTGGTGCCACTCCAGGTGTGCTGACGGCGACCGGAGCCGGAGCCGGTGGACAAAACGCTGGTGCGTTCGTGCAAGTTGATGGAGGAGCCACCAGCGTGACGGTTGATGGTCGCTCTCCCCCAATGATCGTGATCGACGCTGGATCCAGCAGCAAGGTGCCCCCTTTGCCAAGCGGCGCGCTCACATCCACCTTCGCACGCGTCTCCAGGCCCTGCTTGCCTGATGTTTCCACCAGGCCGCCGTTCCCGCCTTGGGTGCCGCCCTTGGCTT